>NZ_JBKGZG010000009.1:0-62733 GCF_046545655.1 Thiohalorhabdus sp.
ACCTGGGCGGCCTCGACCTTTATCCGGAGAAAGCCACGCTCACGAGCTAACCCACTCGATTTGGGGAAGCGCCCTATTATAAGAGATTAATGAGCAAAAGAATTCCTCAGTATTTAGAGGGAGGTAAATTTGGGCCAGACGCTGGGCATTACCAAGCAATTTTAGAAGCTCAAAAGGGACTGCGGAAGCGGGTTAAAAGGGTTCGACGGTATTGTAACCCCCTTCCGGCCGAATTGCCTCAATGGGAAGAAGTCGCCAATATGGTAGTTCCAAAACTCCACTAAGGTAGAAAATGGGAATTGATTTGCCAAAAGCGATAGAAAATTCGCAAGATTTTCTTGAACTTTCAGAGGAAGAGAAGAAAGCCTTTTTGTCAAGGCTGGAGTATATCAAGGAAATAACAGAAAGTTTGGATGGATTTTTTAAAAACACTCATAATGGCAAAGAATTAAAGGATTTCCTTGATGATTTAGAACTTGATGTTTGTATAAACCAAAAATTTAGCATCGAGGAAGGAGAAATTTCGGTTTGGCAAGTTCATTCCGCTTGGGGTGAAAGCTAGGAAGAAAGACCCAATATAAAAAATATACCGACTAGTTTGATAAGTATAGCTGACATGCGGGAGCCGAATTTTTCTTCGGGTAAAGAGGAAATTTGTATTTGTTTAACGGAGATAAACTCAGGGCTAAAAAGGTCCATTGAAGGATTTGAAGGGTCAAATTCCGTGTCCGAAGCCCTATCTTTTTTAATTTTAATTGATATTGTTTTATCTAAACTATTGATAGGTCTTTATAAGGCTAGGTTGTTAAATTTTGATTTAATTCGCTAGAAAAAATAAATCTTCCCGTTGCAGCCGGCAATCGCATAGCCTTTCTCAAGGTTCGCTGCTTTTGAAGGATACACGGCCTTACTGAGTTGAGGCGCGGAAAAAACATCTAAGTTCCACAACATAAGCCTGCCGCTTAATCGTTGAGGCACCACAATCCTCCCAGAGTCATCAACAAGGGTCCTGGCTGAAAGCCCTGAACGGGCCCGGCATTCGCATTCCGGCTTGCTTACGGGTAAAATTCCGGCTCCGCATGATGAACGCGACCACCCCGCCCCTCCGGGACGGCGGGGCTCTTATTGATTTACGGTATCTGAGGGGACGGAAATGGCGGATTTCAAGATTGCTCCGAGCATCCTGTCGGCGGACTTCGCCAATCTGGGCGCCGAGGTCCAGGCGGTGGAGAAGGCCGGGGCCGACTACTGCCACTTCGACGTGATGGACAACCACTACGTCCCCAACCTGACCATCGGCCCCATGGTCGCCGAGGCCCTGAACCCGGTGACCAACATGCCGCTGGACGTGCACCTGATGATCGAGCCGGTGGACGATATCGTTCCCGAGTTCGCCAAGGCCGGCGCCGACATCATCACCTTCCACCCGGAGGCCAGCCGGCATCCCCACCGCACCCTCCAGCTCATCAAGAGCCAGGGCTGCCGGGCGGGGATCTCCCTCAACCCGGGTACCCCGGTGGAGATGCTCGACTACCTCATGGACGAGGTGGACCTGATCCTGGTGATGTCGGTGAACCCGGGCTTCGGCGGCCAGGCCTTCATCGAGTCGGCCATGGACAAGATCCGCGCCATCCGCGAGCGCATCGATAACTCCGGCCGGGCCATCGAGCTGGAGGTGGACGGCGGCATCAAGGCCGACAACGTGGCCCGGGTGGCCGAGGCCGGCGCCGACGTCTTCGTCTCCGGCTCCGGCGTCTTCAAGGCCGACGACTACGCCGCCCGCATGAAGGAATTCCGCGAGGCGCTGGCGGGGGTGAAGCGGTAATGACGGACGCTGGGCAGGAGGGGCCGCTGGCGGCGCGGGCGGTCCTGTTCGATCTGGATGGCACCATCCTGGAAACCGCCGGGGATCTGGCTACTGCCACCAACCGGACCCTGGCCGACTTCCACCGCGAGGCCGTGGAGGAGGGCCAGGTTCGCGCCTGGATCGGCGACGGCGTGCGTGCCCTGGTGCGCTACGCCCTGGAGGCCACCGGCGGCTGCGATGAGGCCCTGCTGGACCAGGCCCACGAGCGGTTCATGGTCCACTACGGCGACTGCTTCGCCGACCGCAGCCATCCCTTTCCCGGGGTGGTGGAGACCATGGACCGGCTGCGCGAGGCCGGCCTGCCGCTGGCCGTGGTGACCAACAAGGCGGCGGCCTTCACCGAGCCCCTGCTGGAGGCCTCCGGACTGGCCCCCCGCCTGGACGTGGTTATCTCCGGCGACAGCGTGGACAAGAAGAAGCCCGATCCGGCCCCGGTCAACGCGGCCCTGGAGCGCCTGGGCGTCAGCGCCGGGGAGGCCGTGCTGGTGGGCGACTCCCGCAACGACGTGGAGTCGGCCCGGGCCGCCGGCTGCCGGGTGATCTGCGTCACCTACGGCTACAACCGCGGCGAGGACGTTACCACCCTGGGCGCCCAGCGCCTGGTGGACGACTTCGCGGCCGTCCTGGAGCTGATCCAACCGGGCGGCCGCACCGCCGAGACCGCTTAGGAGCCTCCGGACCCCCGCCATGTACCGTCCCTCCCGGGAACAGTTCCGCGCCTACGCCGAGCAGGGCTACGACCGCATCCCGGTGGTGCGCGAGGTCCTCTCGGACCTGGAGACCCCGGTGTCGGCCTTCCTCAAGCTCGCCGGCAAGCCGCGCTCCTTCCTGCTGGAGTCGGTGGAGGGCGGCGAGAAGTGGGGGCGGTACTCCATCCTCGGGCTGCCCGCGCGCGAATGGGTGACCCTGCGCGAGGGCACCTTCCGCCGCCACTTCGACGATCGGGTGGTGGAGGAGACCCACGGCGCCGGCATGGACCGGCTGCGGGCCTGGGTGAAGGAGGTGCGGGTGGCGCCCGTCGAAGGGCTGCCGCGCTTCGCCGGGGGTGCGGTGGGCTACTTCAGCTACGACACCGTGCGCCACTTCGAGGCCATCCCGGAGACCAACCCGGACCCGCTGGGGATGGCCGACGCCTTCCTGGTGCGCACCGAGCAGCTGCTGGTGTTCGACAACCTCAGCGGCACCCTCCAGCTGATCCAGCCGGCGGACCCCGGCGACGACCCGGAGGCCGCCTACGTGCGGGCCTGCGAGCAGATCGAGGCCAGCGTGGCCGCGCTGCGGCGCCCCCTGCCCGAGCGCTCCCTGCCGGCGCCGGTGGCCATCCGCGAGGAGGACTTCCACCACCACACCAGCCGCCCGGACTACGAGGCCGCCGTGGAGCGGGCCAAGGAGTACATCCGCGCGGGCGACATCATGCAGGTGGTGCTCTCCCAGCGCCTGTCGGTGCCCTTCCCCGCGCCGTCCTTCGACGTCTACCGCGCCCTGCGCACCCTCAACCCCAGCCCGTACATGTACTTCCTCGACACCGGCGAGGCGCAGGTGGTGGGCAGCTCCCCGGAGATCCTGGCGCGGCTGGAGGGCGGCCGGGTCACGGTCCGCCCCATCGCCGGGACGCGGCGCCGCGGCCGTTCCGAGGAGGAGGACCGCCACCTGGAGCAGGAGCTGCTCGCCGACCCCAAGGAGCGCGCCGAGCACCTCATGCTGCTGGACCTGGCCCGCAACGATGCCGGTCGGGTCTCGGTCACCGGCACCGTTGCGGTGGACAGCCCCTTCGCCATCGAGCGCTACTCCCACGTCATGCACATGGTCTCCAACGTCCACGGCCACATCCAGCCGGACAAGGACGCCTTCGATGCCCTGCGGGCCGCCCTGCCGGCGGGCACCCTCTCCGGGGCGCCCAAGGTGCGGGCCATGGAGATCATCGAGGAGCTCGAGCCCCTGCGCCGCGGGGTCTACGGCGGGGCCGTGGGCCACATCAGCCACGCCGCGGACCAGATGGACACGGCCATCGCCATCCGCACGGCGGTGATCAAGGACGGCTGGTTCCACGTGCAGAGCGGCGCCGGGATCGTCGCCGATTCCGACTCCGCCGCCGAGTACGAGGAGACCATGAGCAAGAGCCGGGCCCTGTTCCGCGCCGCCGCCATGGCCGCTCAGGGGCTGGAATCTCCCGGGGAGGGGGCTTAGCGGCCCGCCGGAAACCCCGTTCCGGCCCGGTCCCGGCCGGAACTTCCGGGCCTCCGGGCCATCCACCTCCGTGATACCATTTCCCCGGATCCCGCGCATCCAAGAGGGATCCGCCGGCCGTTCCGGCGCAACGCACGAGGGCGGTGCCGTCATGATCCTGATGATCGACAACTACGACTCCTTCACCTACAACCTCGTCCAGTACCTGGGCGAGCTCGGGGCGGAGGTGGTCGTCCGCCGCAACGACGCCATCGGGGTGGCCGACATCGGCGGCATGGCCCCGGACGGCATCGTCCTCTCCCCCGGCCCCTGCTCCCCCGACCAGGCGGGCATCTCCGTGGAGACGGTGAAGGCCTACGCCGGCCGCATTCCCATCCTCGGCGTCTGCCTCGGCCACCAGTCCATCGCGAGCGCCTACGGCGGGCGGATCGTGCGCGCCCCCGAGGTCATGCACGGCAAGACCTCGGAGATCCTGCACGACGGCACGGGCGTGTTCAGCGGCCTGCCCAACCCCTTCGAGGCCACCCGCTACCACAGCCTGATCGTGGAGCGGGCCAGCCTGCCGGCGGAGCTGATCGTGCACGCCTGGACCGAGGACGGCACCATCATGGGCCTGCACCACCGCGAGCTGGACCTGGAGGGGGTGCAGTTCCATCCCGAATCCATCCTCACCGGCTACGGCAAGGACCTGCTGGCCAACTTCCTGGCCCGCACCGGACACAGCGCGTCCCGGCCGGTGGAAGCCTGACGAAGCCCGCCGCGGAAAGGAGCCCCATGTCCGGCGAAATGGACCTCAACGTCCGCACCAAGAACGCCATCGCCCGCCTGGTGGAGCGCGAGGATCTGGCGCGCGCCGACATGGAGGAGGTCATGCGCGAGATCATGCGGGGCCAAGCGGCCCCGGAGGAGATCGCCGGCTTCCTCACCGCCCTGCGCATGAAGGGCGAGACGGTGGAGGAGATCACCGGCGCGGTGGCGGTGATGCGGGAGTTCGCCACCCGCATCGAGGTGCGCGCCTCCAACCTGGTGGATACCTGCGGCACCGGCGGCGACCTGCGCGGGACCTTCAACATCTCCACCGCCAGCGCCTTCGTCGCCGCCGGGGCCGGAGCCACCGTGGCCAAGCACGGCAATCGCAGCGTGTCCTCCAAGTCCGGCAGCGCCGACGTTCTCACCGCCCTCGGGGTGGACCTGGCCATCGAGGCCGACGAGGTGGGCCGGGCCATCGACGAGGTGGGCATCGGCTTCCTGTTCGCCCCCCGCCACCACGGCGCCATGAAGCACGCCGTGGGCCCGCGCCAGGCGCTGGGCGTCCGGACCCTGTTCAACCTGCTCGGCCCCCTGGCCAACCCGGCCCTGGCGCCCAACCAGGTGCTGGGCGTCTTCGACAGCCACTGGCTGGAGCCCCTGGCCCAGGTGCTGCGCGAGCTGGGCAGCCGCCACGTCCTGGTGGTGCACGCTGACGACGGCATGGACGAGCTCTCCACCCTCGGGCCCACCCGCATGGCGGAGCTGTTCGACGGCGACATCCTCCACCACGACATCGACCCCGAGCAGTTCGGCTTCGAACGGCCCGAGGCCGCCGCCCTGCAGGCCGGCGACGCCGACGACAACGCCGCCATCCTGCGGGCGGTCCTCGATGGCGAGGGGGGACCGAGGCGCGACATCGTGCTGCTCAACGCCGGCGCCGCCCTCTACGTGAGCGGCGTGGCCGACAGCCTGGAGGACGGCGTGGAGGCCGCCGCCCGCTCCATCGACAGCGGCGCCGCCAGCGGCAAGCTGGAGGAGCTGGCCGCCTTCACCCGCGAGGCCCGCAAGGCGCAATGACGGAACGTGGCCGCGCAACCGTCCTGGAGCGGATCCTGGAACGCAAGGCGGAGGAGCTGGCCGAGCGCCGCGCCGCCCTGCCGGAGGCGGAGCTGCGCGCGCGGCTGGACGAGGGGGATGCGTCCGCGGCGCGGGACTTCATCGGCGCCCTGCGGGCCAAGGAGCGCCAGGCCCTGCCGGCGGTGATCGCCGAGGTGAAGCGGGCCAGCCCCTCGGCGGGGGTGATCCGCAGCGATTTCGACCCCGCCGCCATCGCCACCGCCTACGCCCGGGGCGGGGCCGCCGCCCTGTCCGTGCTCACCGACCGCGACTTCTTCGGCGGCGACGATGACTACCTGCGCCAGGCCCGCGAGGCCAGCGGCCTGCCCGTGCTGCGCAAGGACTTCACCATCGACCCCTACCAGGTGAGCGAGGCCCGCCTGCTCGGTGCCGACTGCGTGCTGCTCATCGTCGCCGCCCTGGACGACGACACCCTGGCCGCCTGCCTGGACCGCGCCGCCGCCGAGGGCATCGCCGCCCTGGTGGAGGTCCACGACGCCGACGAGCTGGACCGCGCCCTGGCCCTGGACGCCGAGCTGGTGGGCATCAACAACCGCGACCTCCACACCTTCGAGACCCGCCTGGAGACCAGCCTGGGCCTGGCCGAGCGGGTCCCGGAGGGCGTCACCCTGGTGGCGGAGAGCGGCATCCACGGCCGCGCCGACATCGACACCCTCCGATCCGCCGGCATCCCCGCCTTCCTGGTGGGCGAATCCCTCATGCGCGCCGACGACCCCGGCGCCGCCCTCACGGAGCTCCTCACCGACTGAGAGCATTCCCGCCGCCTCTCCTGGCATCGCCGTGCCCGTAACGGGTTGCGCCCACCTACGCCGCCCTTCAGGGTCGTGGGGGCCGAGCGATCCGTGCCGGACCCGTAAGGGGGCGTTGCGGTCGCGGCAGTGAATGGGAGGCGAGACAGGTATGGCAGGCATGGATGGCGCCTTTACCCGTTTCAAGGCGCGCTGGGCCGGCTGGACCCGGCCCGAGCGGGTACAATTCTTGATAGCCGTGCTGCTGCAGCTGGCCCTGCTCGGCGCCCTCGTGGGTGCCCTCGCCGAGCAGCGCTGGCTGGTGGCCTTCACCGCCCTGGTGGTCCTGATTCTGACCTTCCTGCCCGCCGCCCTGGAGCGGGAGCTGGGGGTGCAGCTGCCCGTGGAGCTCACCCTGATCACCTCCCTGTTCCTGTACGCCTCCTTCGGCCTGGGGGAGCTGCAAGACTTCTACGTCCGCTTCTGGTGGTGGGACATCCTGCTGCACGGGCTGTCCGCCGTGGTGCTGGGGCTCACCGGCTTCCTGCTGGTCTACACCTTCCACTTCACCCGGCGGGTGGTCCTGCCGCCGGTCTACTTCGGCCTCACCGCCTTCGGCTTCGCCGTGACCCTGGGCACCCTGTGGGAGATCTTCGAGTTCCTCATGGACTGGGGCTTCGGCTTCAACATGCAGAAGTCCGGGCTGCGGGACACCATGACCGACCTCATGGTGAATGCCACCGGGGCCGCCCTGGCCGGCTGGAGCGGCCACCGCTACGTCCGCGACGGCGACTCCCTGCTGGCGGATCGCCTGCTGCGCCGCCTCGCCGCCAAGAACCCCCGCCTCTTCGGGGACAACCCCGACTGACCCGATACCAACCCTTTCTTTCCTAAGGGATTTCCCTGATAGGGAAAGCACGAATCTTCCTCCACTATGGTCCCAACAGGACAGCGGGACAGTTTTGTCCGCTGCGTGTCAGGCCAACCAGGAGGATGTCCCATGACCCTCAAGCACCAGCTCGAGAGCGATTTCCAGCAGCAGAGCAACTGGTCCCTGCGCCGCCAGATGGGGATTCCCAACAACCGCCGCCTGTGGGTGTGCGCCTGCATGGACGAGCGGCTCCCCGTGGACGAGGCCCTGGGGATCCGGGGGGATAATGGCGACGCCCACGTCTTCCGCAACGCCGGCGGGGTCATCACCGACGACGCCATCCGCTCGGCCATGCTCACCTGCAACTTCTTCGGCACCGAAGAGATCGTCATCATCAACCACACCGAGTGCGGCATGATGTCGGCCCACACGGACACCCTCCTGAAGGCCTTCAAGGACAAGGGCGTGGACACGGACAATGTCCAGATCGACCCCGCCACGCCGGAGCTGAAGCTGGAGCAGGGCTCCTTTGGCAAGTGGATCCGCATGTTCGACAACAAGTCCGTGGACGACATCTGCGCCGAGCAGGTGGAGTACGTGCGCAACCACCCCCTGATCCCCGACCACGTCACGGTGAGCGGCTGGATCTGGGAGGTGGAGACCGGCCACCTCCGCCCGCCCCACCAGCGCCTCTCCGAAAAGGTAAACAGCGCCAAGGAGATGGGCGCGAAATAGGGCGCACCTCCGCTTCTCCCCTCGCCCCCGGTTGCGGCCCCGGTAGGGCCCTTCCGGGGGTTGTTTCGTCGGCCCGGCGTCCCTAGATGGGTAAAAGAAAGCTTTGCAAGCAGCCAACCGAGAGGAGGGTTTGCCATGGCGGAAGAGCAGAAACAGGGTCAGGAAGTGCAGCGGTCCCCGTCCCGGGGAATGACCCCCTTCGACGAGATGGAGCGGATGTTCGAGGAGCTCATGCCGCGGGGCTGGATGCGGCCCTTCGCCGGCGGTTTCCCCGGTCGCATGGGCGAGCTGGCGCCCTTCGAGGGCCGTACGCCGCGGGTGGACGTTCAGGACCGGGAAAGCGACATCCTGGTCCGGGCCGAGCTGCCGGGAGTGAAGAAGGACGACCTGGACGTCTCCCTCTCCGAGAACACGGTGACCATCAAGGCCACCACCCGCCAGGAGAAGGAAGAGGGCGAGAAGGAAGGCGACTACTATCGCCGCGAGATCGCCAGCGGCTCCTTCGCCCGTACCGTGGCCCTGCCGGGGGAGGTGGACGGCGACAACGCCAAGGCCCAATTCGAGGACGGCATCCTGGAGCTGACCCTGCCCAAGCGCGAGCAGGCCAAGCGCCGCCGCATCAAGGTAGAATAGCCCGTTCCCCCAATCCGGTGAGGATCCGGCGCCCGGCGGCTTCCCCTCGTCGGGCGTTTCTCTATGAAGGGAGGGCGCCGGTTGCGGTCCGGGTGGGAATCGGGGAGCGCCGCTCCTGGGCAGGCGCGTCGGTGCATTGGCCGGACGGACCGCGTGCGCGAAAATGGGAACTTCCCGTTCATCCGCCCATCCCAGAAGGCACCATGCACGATACCCTGAACCGTTTCCTGTTCGACAACACCAACGTTCGCGGGCGCCACGTGGACCTCGGCGCCACCTGGAAGGCCGCTCTGGAGAACACCGACTACCCCGCCCCCGTGCGGGATGTGCTCGGCGAGCTCATGGCGGCCTCCGTGCTGCTCATTGGCACCCTGAAGTTCCGGGGCACGCTGAAGGTGGAGGCCCGCGGCGACGGCCCCCTGTCCCTGGTGGTGGTGCAGGCCTCCAGCGAGCGGACCGTGCGCGGCCTGGCCCGCTGGCACGGGCCGGTACCCGCCGACGGCGACCTCCAGGAGCGCATGGGGGAGAACGGCTATCTGGTGCTGACCCTGGAGCCGGCCGACGAGGGGCAGATGTACCAGGGCATCGTCGGCCTGGAGGGCGGCAGCGTGGCCGCCGCCCTGGAGGAGTATTTCCGCCGCTCCGAGCAGCTGCCCACCCGCATCTGGCTGGCCGCCGACGGCAGCCACGCCGGGGGGCTGCTCCTCCAGCGCATGCCGGACCAGGAGGACCAGGATCCCGATGCTTGGGACCGCACCGTCCACCTCGCCAGCACCCTGACCAGCCGCGAGCTCCTGGGCCTGCCCGCCAACGACCTCCTCTACCGCCTGTTCCACGAGGAGGAGGTCCGGGTTTTCGACCCCGAGTACGTGAACTTCCGCTGCGGTTGCTCGCGGGAGAAGGTGGCCGGGATGCTGCGCGGCCTGGGCCAACAGGAGGTCCAGGAGACCCTGGATCAGGAGGGCGAGGTGCGGGTGAGCTGCGACTTCTGCGGGAAGGCCTACGTCTTCGACGCCGTGGACGCCGAGCAGCTGTTCGCCAGGATGTCGCCCGCCGACGGCTCCGACACCACCCATTAGGTCTTTCGGCAGCCTCCCCCAAGACGCCGGCGCAGGAGCCCGCTGTAGCGGGCGATGGCGTTAAACGGCCCCGAGCCCCATCGCGGACCGCCCGCTAAAGCGGGCTCCTACCGGGCCATGGCCCCTCCCGAGCGGCCCCGAGGCTGTTCGCCGAGGTCCCGGAAAAAGGAAGGGGGCAGAAAAAAAGGGCGGCTCCGCGGGGCCGCCCTTTTGCGTACACCGGGAGGGGCGCGGCGTTCAGCCGAGCTTGGCCATGGCCGCGGATACCGCCTTGCCGGTGGTGATGTCGGCGCCCATGTCGGAGAGCACGCCCTCCAGCGCCCCCAGGCAGTTCAGGATGTTGGTGGGGTTGGCGGAGTGGCCCATGAGGCCGATGCGCCAGATCTTGCCGGCCATGGAGCCGAGCCCGGCGCCGATCTCCAGGTTGTACTGCTCCAGCAGGCGGGAGCGCACCGCCGCCTCGTCGTCGATTCCGGCGGGGATGGTCACCGAGTTGAGCTGCGGCAGGCGGTGGGGCTCGGCCACGAAGAAGGACAGGCCCATGGCCTCGATGCCCGCCTTCAGGGCCTCGTGCATGCGCTGGTGGCGGTCCCAGGCGTTCTCCAGCCCCTCCTCCCGGAGGATGGTCAGCGCCTCGTGGAGGCCGTAGAGCGGATTGATGGGCGCGGTGTGGTGGTAGGCGCGCTTGCCGCCGCCGCTGCCCCAGTAGCCCATCACCAGGTTCAGGTCGAGGAACCAGCTCTGCACCTTGGTGGTGCGGGCCTGGATGGCGTCCACGGCGCGCTGGCTGAAGGTGACCGGGGACAGGCCGGGGACGCAGGAAAGGCACTTCTGGGTGCCGCTGTAGACCGCGTCCAAGCCCCACTCGTCCACCTTCAGCGGGCTGCCGCCCAGGGAGGTCACCGTATCCACGATGGTCAGGCAGTCGTGGTCGCGGGCCAGCTTGGCCAGGGTGGCGGCGTCGGACTGGGCGCCGGTGGAGGTCTCGGCGTGGACGAAGGCCAGGATCTTGGCCTCCGGGTGCTCCTTCAGGGCGGCCTCGGCGCGGGCGGGGTCCACGGGGGCTCCCCACTCCTCCTCCACCATCACCGGAGTGCCGCCGCAGCGCTCCACGTTCTCCTTCATGCGCTCGCCGAAGACGCCGTTCTTGCACACCACCACGGTGTCGCCGGGCTCCACCAGGTTGGCGAAGCACATCTCCATGCCGGCGGAGCCCGGCGCGGAGACCGGCAGGGTGAGGGCGTTGTCGGTCTGGAAGGCGTACTGCAGCAGGCCCTTCACCTCCTCCATCATGCCCACGAACACGGGGTCCAGGTGGCCGATGGTGGGGCGCGACAGGGCCTCGAGGATGCGCGGGTGGACATCCGAAGGCCCGGGGCCCATGAGGGTGCGCTCCGGCGGGTGGAAGGAATTGGCGGTCATTGGGGAAGCCCTTGTGTCGTCGTATTCCATGGTCGGAAAATGGGAATGATTTTAAATTGCCCCGTTCTGAAGGGGCAAGCGAGGGGGCCGCGAGGAATCGCGCGCAGGCGCCCCGGGTATCGGGGACGATCTCGTCCCCGCGCCGACTGTTCAGGCTGGGAAGGGCGGATTATACTCGACCGCCCCGCTAAGGAATACAGGCGTTCTGGATGAACCGAACCGCAGCCACCACCGATCCCGCCGAGGCCGACCTCCTCGCCCGGCGCTTCCGGCGCTTCCTGCCGGAGGAAGCGGTGATCACCGCCGAGGAGGAGCTCCGCCCCTACGAGTGCGACGGCCTCTCCGCCTACCGCCAGCTGCCCATGGTGGTGGTGATCCCGGAGACCCACGAGCAGGTCCGCCAGGTCCTGGCGGTGTGCAACGAATACCGGGTGCCCGTGGTGGCGCGCGGCGCCGGCACCAGCCTGTCCGGCGGCGCCATGCCCCTGGAGCACGGCGTCCTGCTGTCCATGGCCCGGTTCAACCGCATTCTGGAGGTGGACCCCGACAACCGCTGCGCCCGGGTGGAGCCGGGGGTGCGCAACCTGGCGGTGTCCCAGGCCGCCGAGCCCTTTGGGCTGTTCTACGCCCCCGATCCCTCCTCGCAGATCGCCTGCACCATCGGCGGCAACGTGGCGGAGAACTCCGGCGGCGTGCACTGCCTGAAATACGGCCTGACGGTTCATAACGTCCTCGGCCTCAAGGTGCTGACCATGGCCGGCGAGTGGCTGGAGCTGGGCGGCAAGGGCCTCGACGGCCCGGGCTACGACCTGCTGGCCCTGATGAACGGTTCCGAGGGCATGCTGGGGCTGGTGATGGAGGCCACCGTGCGCCTGACCCCGCTCCCGGAGCGGGAGCAGGTGCTGCTGGCCGCCTTCGACGATCTGGGCCCCGCGGGGCAGGCGGTGGCGGACGTGATCGCCGAGGGGGTGGTCCCGGCCGGCCTGGAGATGATGGACAACCCGGCCATCCGCGCCGCCGAGGACTACGTCCACGCCGGCTACCCCACGGACGCCGCCGCCATCCTACTGTGCGAGCTGGACGGGACCAACCGCGAGGTCTCCGAGGGGGTGGCCCGGGTGCGCGACCTGCTGCTCCGCGCCGGTGCCAGGGAGGTGCGCACCGCCGAGACGGCGGAGGAGGCGGCCACCTTCTGGTCGGGCCGCAAGGCGGCCTTCCCCGCCACCGGCCGCCTCGCTCCCGATTACTACTGCATCGACGGCACCATCCCGCGCAAGCACCTGGGCGAGGTGCTCGCCCGCATCGGCGAGATCTGCGCCGAGCACGGCCTGCAGTCGGCCAACGTCTTCCACGCCGGCGACGGCAACCTCCATCCCCTGGTGCTCTACGACGCCAACAAGGAGGGCGACCTGGAGCGGGCCGAGGCGGCGGGCCTGCGCATCCTGGAGCTGTGCGTGGAGAAGGGGGGCACCATCACCGGCGAGCACGGCGTGGGCGTGGAGAAGCTCGACGCCATGTGCAGCCAGTTCGCCGGGCCGGAGCTGGCCCAGTTCCACGCCGTGAAGGCCGCCTTCGACCCCGAAGGCCTGCTCAATCCCGGCAAGGCGGTGCCCACACTCAAGCGCTGCGCCGAGTACGGCGGCATGCACGTCCACCACGGCGAGCTGCCCTTCCCCGACCTGCCCCGGTTCTGAGCAATGCCCGAGATCCCCGACAGCGACCGCACCGAAGCGCTCCAGGCGGAGGTGCGCGCCGCCCTCGCCGACCGCGAGCCGCTGGCCGTCCGCGGCGGCGGCACCAAGCACTTCTACGGCCGGGAGGGGGGCGGGCGGCCCCTGGATGTGGGCGGTCACTCCGGCGTGGTGAGCTACGAGCCCACGGAGCTGGTGGTGACGGTGCGGGCGGGGACGCGCCTCGCCGAGCTGGAGGCCCTCCTGGCCGCGCACGGGCAGCAGCTGGCCTGTGAGCCGCCCCACTTCGGAGCCGCGGCCACGGTGGGCGGCATGGTGGCGGCGGGCCTGGCGGGGCCGCGGCGGCCCTGGGGCGGGGCCGTGCGGGACGCCGTGCTCGGCGCCAGGGTGCTGAACGGCGCCGGCGAGGTGCTGTCTTTCGGGGGCGAGGTGATGAAGAACGTGGCCGGCTACGACCTCTCCCGCCTCATGGCCGGCTCCCTGGGCACCCTGGGCGTGCTCCTGGAGGTGTCCCTCAAGGTCCTGCCGCGGCCGGCCGCGGAGCGCACCCGGGTGCTGGAGGTGGACGCCTCCACGGCTCTGGCGCGACTGGCCCGGTGGGGGCGGCAGCCCCTGCCCATCACCGGCGCCGCCCACCTGGAGGGCCGCCTCCACCTCCGCCTGGCGGGCAACGAGGCGGCGGTGGCGGAGGCCGCGGAGCGACTCGGTGGCGAGGAGCCGGCGGGCGGCCCGGAATTCTGGGCGGACCTGCGCGAGCAGCGCCTGGACTTCTTCGTCGGCGAGGCGCCCCTGTGGCGGGTGAGCGTGCCCCCCGCCACCCCACCCCTGGATCTCGATGCCCCACAGCTCATCGACTGGGGGGGTGCCCAGCGCTGGGTACGCGGCGACGTCCCGGACGAGGTGGTGCGGGTCGCCGCGGCGGAGGCGGGCGGCCACGCCGCCCGGTTCCGCGGCGGGGACCGCTCGGGGGAGGTGTTCGCCCCGCTGTCGGGGCCGCTGCTGACCGTCCACAAAACCCTCAAGCGGGCCCTGGATCCCCACGGGCTGTTGAATCCCGGCCGGATGTACGGGGCACTCTAGCCATGCAGACCAATATCCTCGACGAGCTGCAGGCCACCGTGGAAGGCGCGGAGGCGGAGCGCATCCTGCGCAACTGCGTGCACTGCGGCTTTTGCAACGCCACCTGCCCCACCTATCAGCTCCTCGGCGACGAGCTGGACGGCCCGCGCGGGCGCATCTACCTCATGAAGGACATGCTCGAGGGCGGCGAGGTCACGCGTCACACCCAGCGCCACCTCGACCGCTGCCTCACCTGCCGCAACTGCGAGACCACCTGCCCCTCCGGGGTGGAGTACGGCAAGCTGGTGGACATCGGCCGCGAGCTGGTGGAGGAGCGGGTGCGGCGCCCCTGGGGCGAGCGCCTGTTCCGCGGCCTGCTGCGCCGCGTGCTGCCCGAGCCGGGGCGCTTCGCCCCCCTGCTGCGCGCCGGCCGGGCCGCCCGGCCGCTGCTGCCCGCCGGTCTGCAGGCCAAGGTCCCCGAGAAGCCCGAGGTCCCCGCTTGGCCCGAGCCGCGCCATCCACGCCGCATGGTGGTTCTGGAAGGCTGCGTGCAGCCCGCCCTGTCGCCGCAGATCAACGCCCACGCCGCCCGGATCCTGGACCGCCTGGGCATCTCCCTGGTGACGGCGCCGGGGGCGGCCTGCTGCGGCGCCGTGGACCAGCACCTGGGCGCCCCGGAAGCGGCGGCCGAGCGCATGCGCGCCAACATCGACGCCTGGTGGCCCCACATCGAGGCCGGGGCCGAGGCCGTGGTCATGACCGCCAGCGGCTGCGGGGCCCTGGTGCGCGAGTACGCCCACCACCTCCGCGACGACCCGGACTACGCCGAGCGCGCCGCCCGCATCAGCGCCCTCACCCGCGATCTCGGCGAGGTCGTGGCCGCCGAGGACCTCGCCCCCCTCCGGCCGGAGGGGCCGCCCCGCGTCGCCTTCCAGTCCCCCTGCACCCTCCAGCACGCCCAGGGCCTGAACGGTGTGGTGGAGGACCTCCTGCGCCGGCTCGGGCTGGAGCTGACGCCGGTGGCGGAGCCTCACCTCTGCTGCGGCTCGGCGGGCACCTACTCCCTTCTCCAGCCGGAGCTGGCCACCTCCCTGCGCGATCGCAAGCTGACCAACCTGCGCGCCGGGGAGCCGGAGGCCATCGCCACCGCCAACATCGGCTGCCTGCACCATCTGGCCGCGGCCAGCCCGGTCCCCGTCCGGCACTGGGTCGAGCTGCTGGACGCCTCCCTGCCCCCCACCGCCTGAAGCCTCCTCCAAATAGCGGGAAAGCGGGATCTTTGCCAGGATAAGGACTGTCCGGTCCATTCCGGACACGGTCCCGAAGGGGCTCGGACACCCGCATCAAAAGGGGGACGGGGATGCTGATCCTGCCTCTGGCCCGCAAGCCGGACTGGCGGCGCCCGCCGGTGGTCACCCTGCTCGTGGTGGCCGTGAACCTAGCGGTGTTCTTCCTGCTGCAGCACGACGACCACCGTCATTCTCGGGCGTCGGAGGAGCTCTACCTGGGCTCCCCGCTTCCCGAAATCGAGCTGCCCCGCTACGCCGATTTCCTCGAGGAGCGGGGCCGCTACGGCCGTGCCCGCGAGGTCCGCGAGGCCGTGGAGGAGGGGCCGGAGGCCCGGGCCTGGGCGCTCTGGGAGCTGCAGGGCGACGGGCGCTTCCTGGAGGGGCTGCACGGCGGGGAGGTGGTCGCCCCGGAGGACCCGGTGCACGACGAATGGCGCCGGGCGCGGGCGGCCTTCGAGGAGCGCCTGGAGGCGGTGGCCTCCCAGCGATGGGGCTTCAAGCCGGCTCAGCCCGCCCCGGAGGACGCCCTGGCCCACATGTTCCTGCACGGCGGCACCGGCCACCTCGTCGGCAACATGGTGTTCCTGGTGCTGGTGGGCTATGTGGTGGAGGCGGTGGTGGGGGGCCTGCTCTTTTTCGGGGTCTACCTGCTCGGAGGCCTCCTGGCCACCGGGGCCTTCGCCGCCGTGTACAGCCACAGCGCCGTGCCGCTGGTGGGCGCCTCCGGGGCCATATCGGGGCTGATGGGGGCCTACGTGGTGCTGTTCGGGCGCCGGCGCATCCCCTTCTTCTACTCCCTGGGCTTCTACTTCGATTTCGCCCGGGCCCCCGCCGTCCTGCTGCTCCCCGTCTGGGTGGCCCTGGAGGCCTATCAGCTGCTGTTCGGCGGGGTCTCCCAGGTGGCCTACGTGGCCCATATCGGCGGCCTGGTGGGCGGGGGACTGCTGGGGGCGGGCCTGCACGCCGCCGGACGGGTGGACCTGGAGTTCCTCGATCGCGACGAGCAGGAGGAGCGGGACACGGCGGACCTGGAGCAGGGCTTGGAGCACCTGGCCAAGCTGGAGCTGGACGCCGCGCGGGCCCGCTTCGCGGCCCTGCTGGAGCGCCGCCCGGGTCACCGCGAGGCCCTGTCCAACCTCTACACGGTGGCCCGGTACCAGCCGCACAGCGACGAGTTCCACCGCATGGCCCACCGGATCTTCGCGCTGCCCGAGAACGACCCGGCCACCCTGCGCTTCAAGCGGGAGACCTTCCGGGATTACGTGGCCACGGCCAAGCCCCGGACCCGCTTCGACCCTGGGCAGTTCGTGGAGCTCGCCAGCCGGTTCGCCACCGGCGGCTACCCCGAGGAGGCGGTGCCCATGGTGGATGCCCTGCTGCGGCAGGGCCGGATGCACCCCCGCCTGCCGCGGACGCTGATGGTGGTGGCCCGGGCCCTGACGCGCCAGGGGCAGCGTGAGCGGGCCCGGGGCTACCTCCAGGCCCTGGTGGAGCGCTTCCCCGATGCCGAGGAGGCCCTGGAGGCGCAGGAGCTGCTGGGGCACCCGGACCCCGCCGGCTAGGACCCGCCCCCGGTAGCCGGCTCGGGGGTGCCAATGGCCCGGAGCAAGTGGTGGGCCTCGGCCGCGGCGGGATCCTCGGGGAAGTGGCGCAGCACGCCTTCCAGGAGGGGGCGGGCCCTGGCGCTCTGGTTCAGGTCCTCGGACAGGATCCGGGCGGCGAGCATGGTGAGGGCGGGCAGATCGGGATGCCCGGGATGGGCCTTCCCGAACCCGTTCACGAGCCGCAGGGCCAGGTGGGGCTGCCCGCCTTCGCGGGCCGCCCGGGCCAGCGGGAGGACCTGCTCGGCCTTGGCCGGGCGGAAGCCGGGTTCCCGCTCCAGGGCCTCCGCCGCCACGCGCATGGCCGGTCCCGCCCGGCGCCCCAGCAGCAGGGCCGAGATGTAGTCCTTGCTCTCCTCCACCAGGCGGCCGTCGTCTCCGCCCGCCTGCAGCACCCGGTAGTAGCGCTGCCAGGCCTCCAGGTCCGTGGGCTGTTGGTCGATGCGCTTGCGCAGCAGCTCTTCGGCGCGTCCCAGCTCGCCTTCCTTCAGCAGCACATCCACCTGTCCCAGCAGTTCGTCGGTGCCGCCGGAGAGGGCCGGACGCGCCTCCCCGCCCGACTCGTCGGCGCGCACGTCCACCTCGTAGCCGAGCTCCTCGTGGTACTGGTAGATCACGTAGCCCAGGAGGTGGAAGGTCACCAGGTGCATGTAGCTCCAGCCGAAGGCGATGGCAGCGGGGACCGCCCAGGAGGGCGCCAGGGCGGCGAGGAGCACCGCCAGCTGGGGGCCGGCCCCCGACAGCAGCTGCATGAACAGGAACAGCAGCAGGTAGGCCGGACCGATGCGCACCGCCAGCGCCACCAGGGAGACCGGGTTCAGGGCCCGGAACAGGGTGCGCACCAGCCCCTGCTCCAGACCCACGAACAGGATGCTCGCCGGCAGCATGAGGCTGAAGAACAGGCTGGCGGCGAAATACCCGGCCATGCCCAGGTACCCGCCGGCCAGGACAGCGAGGAGGAACGTGGCCGCGTACACCGCGCCAAGGGCCAGCACCCGCGGCAGGGTGTCCTCTTCGTTCCGGCTCACGGAAACCGGAGGCGGCTCCATGTGCCCGTCCGCCGTGTGGGCCAGTACCCGGAAGCTGTACTGGAGAACGGCGAGCCCCACCAGGAGCGGCACTGCCAGCCCCACCAGGGGAAAGGCCGTGGCCAGGGCCAGCAGGGACAGCCCCAGCAGGTAGGTCAGCGGGGTGGAGTGCAGGGGATAGGCGAAGATGCGCGGCAGACGGCGCCAGAAGGGCACGATGACGTTGCCCAGCCCCAGGGAGCGCGTGGGGCGCTCGCACAGGGGGCAATCCGGGTTCTCCTGGAAGGGGGCGGAGGGCCGGCGCACGCAGCCCGGACAGAGGGACACCTCGCAGCGGGGACAGTGCCAGCGCGCGGCGGTGCGCGGATGGTACTTGCACGGTATGGGCTGCATGCCTCCTCCCGGCCCCTGGTTTTTGGACAGCTGTCCAAGCAACAAGCATACGGTCGGTCAAAACCGTCCGCAACGAACCCGGGCCCCGTCCCCGCGGAGGGTCCGGATCGCGTCCCGGAGGAATAGGGCCCGGCGCCCGTGGGCTAGGAGGTCTCGCCCAGGTCGGCGAGGATCTTGCGGGCCTCGGCGGAGGCGGGGTGGTCCGGGAAGAGCCGGAGGAGGTGGTCCAGGGTCTGGCGGGCCTGCTCCGTCTGGCGGAAATCCTCCCGGAGGATGCGCGCGGACAGCAGAAACACCAGGGGAGTATCGGAATGGTCGGGGTGGTGGTGGCTGAAGCGGTTCATCAGTCGCAGGGCCAGGCGGGGCCGTCCCGCCCGCCGGGCCGCCAGGGCCAGGCGGCGGATCTGCTCGGGGCGGGCGGGCCGGAATTCCTCGTCCACGTTGAGGGCGTCCTGGGCGACCTCCAGGGCCCGTGCCTCCTGCCCCGCCCCCAGCAGGGTGGTGAGGAAGGCCCGGCTCCCGGCCAGGAAGGGTTTGTTGTCCTCCCGGGCGCGCAGCACCTCGTAGAGCTGCTCCCAGCGGTTCAGGTCGGTGGGGTGGTCGGCGACCTCCGCGCGCAGGAGCTCCGTCGCTTCGGCGAGCCGCTCCTCGCGAACCAGCTCCGTGATCCGCTCGCGGCGGGAAGGCTCGGGCTTTTTCGGGGGGCGGGCCGGCGGTTTGGGCCGCTGGCGAGTGACGTACCCCAGCTCCCGGTGGTGGGGAGCCGCCAGCTCCCCCGCCGCCCGGAAGGCGAAGACCAGCGTATAGGTGGCCAGGGGCGTGGCCAGGGCGAGAAGGCCCCAGAGGGGGATCCGGCCCATCAGCAAGACCACGGCGAGCCCCGTGGCCCCCGCCAGCAGAAGGAGGGTGAGGCCCGTCCCCAGGATCGGGCGTCCTATGGTGCGGATGACGGCCGCCAGGCGGAGGGGATTGAGGCCGGCCTGCATGGCGGCGAACAGGCCCTCCTCCCGCCCGATCACCAGGGCGGTGGCGGGAAGGAGAACCGCCCAGGCCAGGGCCCAGGGCGGGAGCGCCAGCGGCCCGGCCGCCACCAGGGAGGCAACCCCCAGGGCTCCATGGGCCATCAGGGCGCCCAGCAGGGCCACCACGCGGACCAGGGTCGGCCCGTGGGGCTGCAGGAAGGAGGGCGCGTCGGCGGGGTTCCCCCGCGCCGTGCGGTCGAGGACCTGAAAGCCGAAATGCAGCACCGCCACGGTGACGGCCAGGCCCACGAAGATGCCCAGCACGGGCAGGGCCAGGGCCGGCCCCAGGATCCCCGAGGCCGCCAGGAGGGCCAGGGCCCAGCCCCGGAGCGGGTAGAGCGCCGTTCCGGGATCGGGCGGGAAGTTCCAGTCCGCGCCCTGTCCCAGCCGCTCGGGCGGCTGCTGGCAGCGCGGGCAGCGGCGGCCGGTCTTCTCGAGGCAGCGTTCACACAGGCGCACCCCGCAGGCGGCGCAGAACCAGCCCGCCGCCTGTCCGGGGTGCGTGGAGCAATGGGTCGAGCGCATCGGGTTCCCCCCCTTTGGTACCCGAGGGGCCAACCCTAGAGGTCTGTCATGGCCCGCGCAACTGTCGTCGGGAGGCGCCAGATCGGGGAGTTACGGTGTCGGCCGGGTCGGGCAGCGGCTCAGGCCGGCAGGGAGACCTCCTCCTCCGGTTCCTGGGGATCGTCGTGGGCGTGGGGGAAGACCTCGGTGAAGCTGGCGTAGGCGGCCCCCGCCCCCACCGGCCCGAGGATCAGAAAGCCCAGCCCGTAGGGGATGGCGGCCACGGCCGCGAGGGCGGCGTAGACCAGCCCGAACAGCAGCAGGGACAGGAGGTTGCGGAGGACGGCACGCAGGCTGGCGCCCAGGGCCCCGAGGGGGCGGCTGGGGGTGAAGGTCACCAGGGGGGTGGCGAAGTAGAAGGCTGCCACCACGCCCATCCCGAGCAGCAGGACCACCAAGCCCGCGAGACCGCTTTCCACCAGGAAGGGCCCCTGGGTCGGCGGGGCGTCCGGCTCGGGCAGGGTCTCCGCCATGCCGAGGAACAGGCCGGCCAGGAGGAAGGAGGCGGCGAGGGCCAGGCCGCCCAGGCCCAACAGGCGGCCCCGGGAGCGGGCGTCGGCGAGGCCTTCGAAGAGGTGGCCCAGCCGCACCGGGTCGCCGCGGGAGGCATCGCGGGCGGCGAGCAGCAGGCCGGCCCCGAAGGCCGGGGCCAGCAGTGTGGCGAGCAGTCCGCCGAGGACGGGCACGAGGTTCAGGGCCAGGACGGCGACCACGTAGAGAAGGAACAGGGCGATCCAGGGGCCCGGCTGGGCGCGGAAGCCGTTCCAGCCCTGGACGAACCAGGCGAAGGCCCGGCCGATTCCGACACGTTGCGAATCCATGCGGCCTCCTGGAGATAACCGGCAGGGCGTCCGCCCCGGGGAGCGCACATTATAGGGCGGACCGGCCGGCAGGTCAGCTCGGCCCGGAGACCGGGGCGCGGGGGCCTTCCTGGGCCGTGCGGTCCCCGGTGGGGACATTCCCCACAGATCCTGTGGAAAACCCTGTGGAGCTTCCCGGGAAAGCCCCGCGGAGGCACCGCCAGGAGGGGACTTGGGCCCTTTGGGTTATTTCCTGGGCATTAATTTTTTACTGGAAAAACAATAATTTAAATTTGGGCGTGCGCGGGACGGGTGGGGTGGCCCCCGCCCGGGGTAGTGAATGCTCGCTTGTGGAAGGCGGTCGCCGGGGCCTTCGCCCTTTTCACAAGCCCTGTGGAAAATCCTGTGAGGATTTCCGGGAAAGGTCGGCTTAGTCCCGGTGCGCCAAGGGGCTCGGCGGTCTGGTACAGTTCATGGGCAAATAAAACATGTCAAAAAAACAACTTTTTGGGCGCAACATCCCCCGAGTGGCCGGAGAAGGGCCGGATGGCTCGTGAGTGAGTGCTCGCCTGTGGAGAGCGGGTTCCGGTCTGGGGGCCTCCGGGACAGGTTAGGCAGGGGCGGGGGGTCCGGGGGAAGCGTCCTCCGCGCCGCTGGTGCGCGCCAGGGCGCTGTGGATTTCCTCGGTGCCTTCCAGCGCCACCGCATGGGGCATGTGGGGGGTGCGGTGGGCGATAACCGGCTCTCCGGCGGCGTCAACGCCGATGATCCCCACCTCGGATCCCAGATGGCGCCCCAGATCGTCGAGGGCCCCCGTGACCGCCTCGTGGAGGCTTTCCCCGGCGCCGACCCGGCAGGCCGTCACCCGGGCGGTACCGTGCCGCATCATGAGCTCGCCCTGCCCGGTGGCGCCCACGGCGCAGCGGTCGTCGGCGTAGTGCCCGCAGCCGGGGAGCGGGGAGTCCCCCACCCGTCCGGGCAGCTTCAGCGCCACCCCGCCGGTGGAGGTGGCCGCGGCCAGGGCGCCCCGCCCATCCACGGCCACCGCCCCCACGGTATCCCCGTCGAGGTCGGGGTGGTCCCGCAAGAGCCCGGAGAGGCGGCCGAACTCCCCGGGGTTGTCCTCCAGCCGCGCGCGCAGTCGGCTCCACCGGTTGCGCGCCGCCGCGGTGACGGGGTCGTAATCGGCATGGCCCAGGCTCCGGGCGAACCGCAGGGCCCCGGGGCCGGCCAGCAGGGCGTGGTCGCTGCGCTCCATGACCGCCCGGGCGACCAGGACGGGGTTGCGCACCCGCGGCAGGGCCGCGACGTTGCCGGTGGCCTGTTCGGGTCCCCACATGACCCCGGCGTCCATCTCCACGCTTCCCGGCAGGCTCAGGGTGGAGCCGGTGCCGGCGTTGAACAGGGGGTCGTCCTCCAGGGCGCGCACCGCGGCGGTCACTGCCTCCAGGGCCGAGTGCCCCGCCGCCAGCAGGTCCCTGCCCGCCTCGGCCGCCACGCGGACCCCGTAGGTGATCTCCCGCTCCCGCTCCGGCGGCCAGCTGCCCGCGCCTCCGTGAACCACAATGGCGTACATGGGTTCCCCCGCTGACGGTCTCGCCTCCGGCGTGCATGGTGGGTAGACGGTGCCACCCCGGGAGGGGTTCCCATGGGCAGTCCCTGGATCTGGATCGTCTCAATGGCCTTCGCCGCGCTGCTGGCTTGGGGGGCCGCGCGCCGGGGCAGGAACCCCGCCCTATGGGGCGGTCTGGGGTTCTTCTTCGGCCCGCTGCCCCTGCCCTTCCTGCTGCTCGTGCCCGTGCGCCGTACCGGCCGCGACTATTCGGCGGGCTCCTCCGGGGGCTCCGGGAAGACCTCCCGGTAGGCCTGGTAGGCGGCGCCCATCCCGACCGGCAGCAGGAGGAGGAAGCCCAGCCCCATGGGCAGAAAGGCGACGAATCCCAGGATCAGATAGAGCACCAGAAAGACCAGCACGGCCCCGAGGTTGCGCAGGCAGGCCGCGAAGCTCTCCCGCATGGCGGCTAACGGGTCGAGATCGCGGAAGGTCACCAGGGGGATGGCGAAGAACAGGGCGAAGCTGACCGCCAGCATGACGAGGAAGGTGGCGATCAGGGCCCCCGTGGGCGGAGGACCGCCGGGCATGGGCTCGCCGGGCTCCATGCCGCCTCCCGGGGCCACCTCGCCGGGGGCGGTGTAGACCAGGATCAGCCCCGCCAGGAGCGTGCCCGCCAGGGCCACGGCGCCGAGCACCAGCAGCGGGCCCCGGCTCTGGCCGTCCCCGAGGGCCTGGAACAGCATGCCCGCCCGCACCTCCCCACCGTCCTCGACCGCCCGGGCCATGAGCAGGAGTCCTGCCAGCAGGCCGGGCCCGATCACCGCCCCGACGATGGGCCCGATCAGGGGGACGAAGTTGAGGACCAGGGTGATGAGCATGTAGCCGGCGGCGGCGAGGACCCAGGGCCCCGGCGCGGCCCGGAAGGCGGACCAGCCGTCGGCGTACCAGCCGGCCCCCCGGGCCGCCGCAACACGAGAATTCGCCATGGTGCCTTCCTTCCCCCGGTGGTTGGTGGTGCGGAGCGGTTCGGCATGGATGTGTCCGCCTCCCTATTCGGCAACGTAAGTCGCCCCCTAGGCGCCGTCAATCGGCGGACCCTCCCTACTGTCAAGGCCCGAGGACGGGCTGCCGGACAAAGGGAAGCCTTCCGGGACAGGGCCGTCCGGGGAGCGATCGCGGGTACGTCCCGGCGGGCGGGCTCCGGTACAATCCGGGCCCGTTCCGATCGGACCCCGGGAGTACCGCCTTGGAGTACCTCCGCTTCGTCCGCGCCAATGTGCGCTTCCTGGCCTTCGGCCTGCTGGCCGTCGCCCTGTCGGGCTTCGGGCAGACCTATTTCATCTCCCTGTTCGGCGGGGAGATCCGCGCCGCCTTCGACCTCGATCACGGTGCCTTTGGCGGAGTCTATTCGGCGGCCACCCTGGCCAGCGGGGTGCTCCTCCTCTGGGCCGGGCAGCAGCTGGATCGCCTGGACCTGCGGCTGGTGGCCGCCCTGGTGTCGGTCGGCGTGGCGGCGGGCAGTCTGCTGATGGCGGTGGCCGGCGGCGTCCTGGCGCTCGCGGTGGCCATGTTCCTGCTGCGCTTCGCGGGCCAGGGGCTAATGACCCACATGGCCTTCACCAGCATGGGCCGGTATTTCGAGGCGGGGCGCGGCAAGGCGGTGAGCATCGCCGGCATGGGCATGCCCCTGGGGGAGGCGCTGCTGCCCGCGGCGGCGGTCTCCGTGACCGCCGTCCTGGGCTGGCGGGGCACCTGGACGGCCGCGGCGGGGCTCCTGCTGGGGGTGGCCCTGCCCCTGCTCCTGTGGCTGCTGCGCGGCCACACCGCGCGGCGCCGGGAGCTGAGCGCCGCCGAATCCGCCCACCCCGACCGGGGGCCGGACGCCCGGGGCCAATGGACGCGGGGGCAGGTGCTGCGCGATCCCCGCTTCTACCTCCTTCTGCCGGCGGTGCTGGCGGCGCCCTTCATCGCCACCGCCCTGTTCTTCCATCAGGTGCACCTGGCCGACGCCAAGGGCTGGCCCCTGTCCTGGCTGGCCTCCAGCTTCGCCGCCTTCGCCGCCACTCACGTGCTGGGGCTGCTGGTGTCGGGTCCCCTGGTGGACCGGGTGGGGGCGCGCCGCTTGCTGCCGTTGCTTCCCTTGCCCATGGCCGCGGGCCTGGCGGTGCTGGCCGCCTTCGATCAAGCGGCCGCCGCGCCGGCGTACCTGGCGCTGATGGGCGTCTCCATGGGGGCCACGGGCACCCTGCTGGGCGCGCTGTGGCCCGAACTGTACGGAGTGGCCCACCTGGGGGCCATCCGGGCGGTGGTGCAATCGGCCATGGTGCTTTCCACGGCCGTCGCCCCCGCAGCCGTGGGCCTGCTCATCGACCGGGGCCTGGCCGTGGAGGCCCTGGCCCTCCTGCTGGTTCTCTACATCGCCGGGGCCATCGCACTGGTTCTGGTGGCCCTGCGCCTGCGACCCACGGGGCCGGACGCGGGGTCCTGAGCCGCCGACGACAAACGCCCCGCCGGAAGCCGGCGGGGCGCAGGGAGCGCAGCCGCGGGAAAGGGCCGTTCAGGCGGTTTCGCCCTGCCCCTGGGGCGCCGCCTCCGGCCCCTCCTGGTCGCGCCGGGAGGCCGCGAGCAGCCAGAACATGCCGCCCGCGCCCGCCACCAGCGAGGCCGCCAGGATGCCGGTCTTGGCCAGGACGATGGTCTCCTCCATGCCGGCGAAGCCGAGGTTGGCGATGAAGATGGACATGGTGAAGCCGATGCCGCTCAGCATCCCCGCCCCTACCACGTGGGCGGTGCGGACGCCGGCGGGCAGCTCGCCGATCCCCAGGCGGGCGGCCAGCAGCGCGCCGCCGGCCACGCCGAGGGGCTTGCCCACCACGAGCCCCAGGATGATGCCCAGGGTCACTGGCTCGGAGAGCACGTTGCCCAGCTCGTCCAGGTGCAGCGGGATGCCCGCGTTGGCGAAGGCGAAGACGGGGATCACCAGCAGCGCCACGGGCAGGTGGAAGAGGTGCTCCAGCCGCTGCAGCGGGGTCTCCACCTTGTGGACCCCGTTCTCCAGCGTCTGCACCAGGGCGTGCTGGTCGGGGTTGTGGATCAGGTTGCGGCCGGGGCTGACCTTCTGGTCGAACCGGTCCATGAGCTGGCGCACCAGGCGGCTGAAGGTCCGCGGGTCGAACTTGGGCCGCGCCGGGATGGTCCAGGCGGTGAGGATGCCGGCCAGGGTGGCGTGGATGCCGGACTGCAGCATGGCCAGCCAGAGGAAGATGCCCACCAGAAAATAGGGCCACGGCTTGCGGATCCCCAGCAGGTTGAAGGCCACCAGCGTGCCCAGGAACAGCCCGCCAAGCGCCAGGGCCCCCAGGGCGATGTCCTCGGTGTAGAACAGGGCGATCACCGCCACCGCGCCGAGGTCGTCCACGATGGCCAGGGCCACCAGGAAGGTGAGCAGGGTCTTGGGCACCCGGGAGCCCAGCAGGACCATGATCCCCACCGCGAAGGCGATGTCGGTGGCCATGGGGATGGCCCAGCCGGCGGCCATGGGGCCTTCCGGATTGATGAGGAAGTAGATCGCCGCCGGCACCACCATGCCGCCGATGGCGGCCACGATGGGCACCGCCGCCTGGCGGAACGAGGCCAGCTCGCCCACCAGCACCTCGCGCTTGATCTCCAGGCCCACCACGAAGAAGAACAGCCCCATCAGGCCGTCGTTGATCCAGTGGTGGAGGGAGTGCTCCAGGGTCCAGGGCCCGATGCTGAAGGCGATGGGGATGTGCAGCAGCTCCTGGTAGAAGTGCCCCAGGACGCTGTTGGCCACCACCAGCGCCAGGAGGGTGGTGGCGATGAGCAGCAGCCCGCTGGCGCTCTCCTGGTGGATGAACTCCTCGAACGGCGTGGCGATGCGCTCGAAGGTGGGCTCGAGCGGGGCCTGATAGTCCCCCTCTTTGTTCATCTTGGCTCCCTGGTTGCGTGCGGATCGAGAAGAAGCGGCACTGTTTAGCAGGTGGCCGGCTTCCATGCAAGTCGGCTATGGGGCATTCCATCAAGGAATTATTCTGGGGCCTCCAGGCGCGGGTGAGCCGCCTGGGACTCGACCCGCTGGCCGCGAGCCGCTAAGGTATGGCCCTTCCCGAATCCCATACTCGAGGAGGAGCAATTGGCCCCACCGGCACCCAAGCAGCCCAAGGTCTTCTGCCAGTTCCCCGTGCAGCTCGTCATCGAGGCGATCCTGCTGGTGATCGCCGCCAGCGTCTCCTTCGAGCTCGCCCTGCCCCTGGTCCTGGTGGCGATCGTCTTTCCCGCCTACTGCTTCGCCAAGGCCGAGCCGCCCGAGTCCGCCTCCAGCTAGCCGGGCCGGACATCGCGCCTGTTCCGCCTCCGTGCGGGCCGCGGCCGCGCCACGGGCGGGCGCGCGCGTCCCGGCCCCCCGTAGGCCTCAGCCCCGCCCGCGGTACGGGGGCACGCCCTGGTCGGGGATCCACACCCCGGCGGGGGGCTCGCCGGTCTGGTAGAAGACGTCGATGGGGATGCCCCCGCGCGGGAACCAGTAGCCGCCGATGCGCAGCCACTTGGGCTGGATGGCGCCCTGGATGCGCCTGGCGATGAGCAGGGTGCAGTCCTCGTGGAAGGCGCCGTGGTTGCGGAAGGCGCCCAGGAACAGCTTGAGGGACTTGCTCTCCAGGATCCGCCCGTCGGGAACGTAGTCCACCACGAGGTGGGCGAAATCGGGCTGCCCGGTCACCGGGCACAGGGAGGTGAACTCGGGAACGGCGAAGCGGACCAGGTAGTCGATGTCCGCGTGGGGGTCGGGGACGGCCTCCAGCTCGGCCTGCTCGGGGCTCTCCGGCAGGGGGGAGTCCGTCTGTCCCAGGTAGCGAAGGTCGTGGTAGTCGGGCATGGGTCGCGGCGGCTCGGGAGCGCGGGGCGGCGCCCCGCGGGTTGGAATTCGGGCCCCATCATACCAGCGCCCGGGCCGGATGGCCGACCCGCCGCGCCCGACGGTCAGAAGTGGAACAGGACCGAGGCGCTGATGAGGGAGGCGTCGCGGTCGCGGTTGCCGTCGTCGCCCAGCTCGATGCGCTCGTACTCGCCGCGGATGGAAACGTTCGCGGGCAGGTTCACCTGCGCTCCCAGTCCCCAGGCGAAGTCCGTGCCGTCGTGGGAGACGCTGAAGTCGGTCTGGTTGGTTCCGGTATCCAGGTCCGTGTCCACCTCCCAGGCGGCCATCCCCACCTTGCCGAAGAAGTCGAAGGCGTCCGCCACCGGCAGGTAGCCCGTCACGTAGCCGAACCAGGCGTCGGCGTCGGCGTCCAGGCGGTCGCCGAGCGCGTCCCCGCCGGGCTCGCCCAGGTCGGCGTAGGCCAGCTCCACCCCCAGGAAGGGCAGGAACCGGTAGCCGGCGAACAGCTTGTAGGCGGTGTCCGATTCGTCGAAGGAATACTGGGCGCCCTGCACCTCGCCCTCTTCCTCGTACTGGAAATCGCCCACGCCCCCGCCCAGGTAGAACCCCTGCCAGCCCGGCGCGGGGTTGGATCCCTGGGCAGCGACGACCCCGGGGGCAAGCAGCAGGGCCGCCCCCAGCCCGAAAACGCGGTGATGGGTGCGCATGGCTCCCCCCTCTCATATGGGTCCGAAGATCCGCACCACTGTAGGCGCGGCGGAGGGAGGGACCAATCGGGAGCGCTCCTGCGGGTAGCGGGGGCGACCCCTATTCCTGAGAGGTATGGTTCGGGGGGCGGAGGGCCCTACACGCCCCGCTGGTTGCCCCAGGCCAGCACGTGGAGCTGCGGCAGCACGGTGGCGGCGTACCAGCGGTCGCTCGTGACCCGCTCCACCAGCCAGCGGAAGCGGGCCATGAGGTCGGCGGGATCGGGCTCGCACGCGGGCTCGGGGTTGCCCACCTGGAGGTAGAAGGGGTACTCGGGGTAGTTGGCGGCCAGCTCGCGGGCGTAGCCGTAGTCGGCCTCGTCGAAGACCACCACCTTGAAGGTGGTTACCGGGCCGTTGCCGGCGGCGTCGAGGCAGGCCTCCAGCTCGGCGAGCCGGGTGATGCGGCCGCTGGAGGGGCCCTTGGGGGAGAGGGTCAGGCTGTCCAGGGCGGCGAACCACTCCGCGGCGATGGTGCCCTGGGTCTCCAGGGTGAAGGTGTGGCCGCGCTCGTGGCCCGCCGCGATCAGGCCGCCGAGCGGCTGCAAGGCCGGGTTGCCGCCGGAGAGGGTTACCAGGACGGGGTGGCCGGCGAGGCGGTCCACCTCGGCGAGCACCTCGCCGGTGGGCATGGCGGCCCATTCCCGTCGGTATTCCGGCAGTACCGCAAACAGCGTGTCGCACCAGTTGCAGACCTGGTCGCAGCCTCCCGTGCGCACGAACACCGTGGGCTGCCCGATATGGCGGCCCTCCCCTTGCACGGTGGGGCCGAAGATCTCGGAGATGCGCAGGCGCGCTTCGCCCTCAGAGGTCATTGATGCTGCCGTCCGGGCGCCGCCACCAGGGCGGGTCGGGGAAGCGGCCGGCGGGCAGGACCAGCTCCGGGTCGCCGTCGAAGGTGACCGTGTTGGTGGGGGTCTCCTCGATGGTCACCTCCACGCAGCGCAGGTCGCCGCCCTGGTCCAGGAGGAAGGCGTTCACCTTGGCCATAAAGCAGGCGGCCAGCGCCTCGGTGGAGGGGTCGCCGGGGGTCACCAGGATGCGGTCGAGCTGGGCGGGCTCCTGCTCGCGGAAGTAGGTGAGCAGGGGGTCGCGGTCGGAGAGCTGCAGCGCATGGTCCACCCGCTCGTCGATCCAGGCGTGCCAGCGCTTCTTGGCGGCGTGGAAGGGGGTGACCAGGTTGGCCTCGCCGTCCAGCGGCTCCGGGTGGCGGGCCTGCAGGCGCACGGTGACGTGCTCGTTGTGGCCGTGCGGTACGCCGCAGGGGCCGTTGTACAGGGACAGGAGCCGGTGGCTCATGCTGTAGCGGCGGGTGAAGGCGAGGGTGAACATGGCTCAGGCCTTCTCGCGCACGGCGTGGCGCCAGTAGTCGGGGTCGGCGTAGGCGGTGGGGTCGGCCACCCCCGCCAGGTGGAAGGCCTCGCGGCGCTCCACGCAGGTGCCGCAGCGCCCGCAGTGGACCTCGCCGCCCTGGTAGCACGACCAGGTCTCCGCGAAGGGCACCCCGAGCCGCGCCCCCTCGGCGACGATGTCCGCCTTGGAGGAATGAACGAAGGGGGTGTGGAAGGCCACCTCGCCCAGCCCGGCCAGGGCGCGGCGCTCCATCTCCGCGAAGGCGTCCACGAACTCCGGCCGGCAGTCCGGGTAGACGAAGTGGTCGCCACCGTGGACGGCCGCCGCCACCCGGTCCCAGCCGCGCGCGTTGGCCATGCCGAAGGCGATGGTGAACAGGATGGGGTTGCGGTTGGGCACCACGGTTACGGACATGTTGTCGGCGGCGTAGTGGCCTTCCGGGACGTCCACCGCATCGGTGAGCGCCGAGCCGGACAGGTGGCGACCCAGGGCGGCGAGGTCCACCACGTCGTGGGGCACCGCCAGGCGCTCGGCGGCCCGGCGGGCGTAAGCCAGCTCCGTGCGGTGGCGCTGGCCGTAGTCGAAGGTGACCAGGCCCGCCAGGTCGCCCTCGGCGGCCACCTGCTCCGCCAGGGTTACCGAGTCCAGTCCGCCCGAGCAGACCACCAGGGTGGGCATGCGTCCAGTTCCTCGTGTGGGGGGGCATCCCCTTGGAGCCGTTGCGTTCCCCAAGGTTCAGGAATTATCGCACAGGCCCGCCCGGGTTCCGCTAGGTCGGGGTGGCGTAGGCCTCAGTGCTCCACGGTGGTGCCCAGGCGGCGCAGGGTCTCCAGGAAATCGGCGGACGATTGGGGATGGCCGAAGAGGAAGCCCTGCACCTCCTGGCAGAACAGGCCGGCCAGATAGTCCGCCTCGGCGCGGGTCTCCACGCCCTCGGCGGTGACCCGGTAGCCGAAGCCGTCGGCCAGCACCAGCAGGGAGCGCAGGATGGTCTGGTTGTCGGGGTCGCTGTCGATGCCGCTGATGAAGTTGCGGTCGATCTTCATGCGGCTGGCCGGGAAGCGCTTGAGGTAGGCGGGGGAGGAGAAGCCGGTGCCGAAGTCGTCCAGGGCGATGGCAATCCCCATGCCCTGCAGGGTGGCGAGCTGCTGGAGCGGCGCGGGGTCGTCCCCCAGCAGGGTCTCCTCGGTGACCTCCAGCTCCAGGTGCCGGGGCGCCAGGCCGTGGCGGGCCAGGACCCCCTCGATCCGTGCGGGGAGGGAGTCGGCGTGCAGCTGCACGGGGGAGAGGTTGACGGCCACCCGCTCCAGGGGGAAGCCGGCGTCCCACCAGGCGCGGAAGGCCGCGCAGGCCTGCTCCAGCACCTGTGCGCCCACCTCGTGGATGAGGCCGGTCTCCTCCGCCACGGGGATGAACCGGGCCGGGGAGACCCACCCCGCGTCGGGGCACCAGCAGCGGGCCAGGGCCTCGGCCCCCACCACCCGGCCCTCCGCCAGGTCGAGAATGGGCTGGAAATGGGCCTGGACCCCGCCGTCGTCCAGGGCGCACCGGAGGCTCTTCTCCACGTAGAACCGCTCCGCCGCGGCGCGCGACAGGCTCAGCGAGAAGAAGCGGTACTGGCTGCCGCCCGCCTTCTTGGCCTCGAACATGGCGGTGTCCGCGTGCTGCAGCAGGGAGGAGATCTCCCGCCCGTCCTGGGGAAAGAGCGTGATGCCCAGGCTGGCCCCGGCCGGAAAGGAATGCCCCGCCACCTGGAAGGGGCGGCGCAGGGCGCCGAGCACCGTCTCCGCCATCCGCCCGGCCTCCTCCGCATCCGCCGGCCGGTCGAGGAACAGCACGAACTCGTCCCCGCCCAGGCGGGCCACCAGGTCCGAGTCCTCGGTCTGGTCCTCCAGCCGCCGCGCCACCAGGCGCAGCAGCTCGTCCCCGGCCGAGTGACCGAGGGTGTCGTTGAGGTACTTGAAGCCGTCCAGGTCCAGCAGGATCAGGGCCTTGCCCTCTTCCCCCGTGGTCAGGGCCTGGGACAGGCGCTCCTCCAGGTGGGCGCGGTTGGGCAGGCCGGTGAGGGGGTCGAAGTAGGCCAGCCGGCGGAGCCGCTCCTCCAGGGCGAGCCGCTCGGTGACGTCGCGTCCGGTGCCGATGTAGTGGGTGACCGCCCCCGCCTCGTTGTGCACCGGCGAGAGGGTCTCGTCGATGTGGATCTCGCGGCCGTGGCGGGCGCGGTAGACGAGGACCTCCCGGTGGGGCCGGTCCCGGCGCAATTGCTCCCGCAACCGGGCATAGAAGGCCCGCTCGTCCCGGTCCGAGCGCAGCAGCTGGCCCATCCGCCGGCCCTGCGCCTCCGCCGCCGAGAAGCCCGTGGTGCGCTCGAAGGCCGGGTTGACGTATTCCAGGCGCCCCGCGGTGTCCGTGATCCAAACCATGTCCGCCGCCTGGTCCAGCGCGCGGGACAGCTTGTGCAGCTCCTCCTGGGCCTCCAGGGAAGGGCGCAGGTCGCGGGCGATGATGGAGAAGTACCGGCTGCCGTCGTTGCGGTCGCGGTGGGCCAGGATGGTCTGCCGCACGGGCACCTCCCGGTTCCCCGCGCCTAGGAGGGCGGTTTCCCCCTCCCAGGATCCCGTGCGGTCGGCGGCGTCGAGGGCCACCCGGAGCACCTCCCGGGCCACCCGTCGGGGGTGGATGTCGGCCAGGTCCCGGTGCCGGGTGGGGCCGTCCTCCGGCGCCCCCAGGAGGCGCAGGGCGGAGCGGTTGAGGTAGAGGATCTCCCCGTCGGTGTCGGCGATGGCCACGAAATCGGGCGTGGCCTCCAGGATCTCGGCGAGGCGGCGGTGCTGCTCCTGGAGCCGCTGGCGCTTGGTCAGGTCGGTAAGGATGGCCACGAAATGGGTCTCGCCGTTCAGGTCGATGCGGGCGATGCTGGCCTCGGCCGGGAAGAGCGAGCCGTCCCGGCGGCGCCCCTGGATCCCCATCTGCTCGCCCATGCGGCGGGTGGTCTCGCCGCTGCTCGCGAAGCCCGCCACCATCTCCCGGTGGGCGGTTCGCGCCTCCTCGGGGAGCAGGCGGTCCAGGGGCTCGCCCACCATCGCCGCGGCGGGGTGGCCGAACATCTCCTCCGCCGCCGGGTTGAAATAGCGGATGGTCTGCGCCGCGTCGATGAGGACGACCGCGTGGGGCGTCTCGCGCAGGATCGGCGGGCCGATCAGGTGCTCCAGCGAAGCGGCCATGGGGATCCTTTCGGCACGGGGTTCCCGTCGTGTAAGCCCCTCCTTTATACCTTATGAATCCTTCGGCGGGGACCCCGGGGCCGGCCCGTCCCGCCCGGCGAGGGCCGCCTCCCATTCCGCCCGCACGTCGGGGTCCGCCTCCCCGGGGCGGTGCCGGGCCGCCTCCGCGGCCAGCCGCGCGGGATCCAGCTCGCCCAGCGCCCAGACGGCCATGGCCCGCACCAGGGCGGAGCCGTCCGCCAGGAGCCCTGCGGCCACGGCCGCCAGCCCGGGCTCGCCGCTGTTGCCCAGGGCGATCAGCACGTTGCGCACGAAGCGGTCGCGGCCCAGGCGCTTGACCGGCGAGCCGGAGAAGCGCTCGCGGAAGGCGGTGTCGTCCAGCCGGGCCAGCTCCGCCAGGGCCGGGCGCTTCAGCGACTCCCGGGCCTGCAGCCACTCGTTGCGGGCCCGGGAGGCGAACTTGTTCCACGGGCACACCGCCAGGCAGTCGTCGCAGCCGTAGATGCGGTTGCCCAGGGCGGGCCGGAGCTCCCACGGGATGTGGCCGGGATGCTCGATGGTCAGGTAGGAGATGCAGCGCGTGGCGTCGAGCTGGTAGGGCGCCGGGAAGGCGTCGGTGGGGCAGGCCTCCAGGCAGCGGTGGCAGCTCCCGCAGAAATCCCCCTCCGGGGCGCCGGGCGCCAGCTCCAGGGTGGTGAAGACCTCACCGAGGAACAGCCACGAGCCGAAGGACCGCGACACGAGGTTGGTGTGCTTGCCCTGCCAGCCCACCCCGGCGGCCTGCCCCAGCGGCTTCTCCATCACCGGGGCCGTGTCCACGAACACCTTGATCTCGCCGCCGAATTCATCGATGAGCCAGCGCCCCAGCTGCTTGAGCCGCTTCTTCACCACGTCGTGGTAGTCCCGGCCGCGGGCGTACACGGAGACCGTGCCCGTGTCCCGGTGCGCCAGGTCCTCCAGGGGGTCGTGGTCGGGGCCGTAGTTCATGCCCAGCACGATCACCGTGGCCGCCTCCGGCCACAGGGTGCGGGGGTCGCCGCGGCGGTCCGTGTTGCGCGCCAGCCAGCCCATGTCGCCGTGGTGGCCCCGGGCGAGGAACTCGGCGAGGTGGGCCCGCGCCTCCGCCGACAGCTCGGCGCGGGCGAAGCCCACGGCGTCGAAGCCCACCTCCAGGGCCTTGGCCCGGATGCGTTCCTTGGGGTCGCCCATGGGTGCTTCCCGGGTTGGGGACGGTTACGGACGGTTGGACCGTCCGGCGGGCCCCTATTCTGCTCGTCCCGGCGGGATTTTGCAGGGGGCGGCCGTCCCTTTCCGATCCGTTGGGCGGTCCATGGCCTTGGCGGGGCGGTGACGGGATAATGGGGTTGCCCGGAAAACAAGAAGCGAAGGAGCCCCATGAGCGACCCGGTGATCCATCTGCAGCTCCCCCACTGGGTGGCGCACATGGCCCCCGAGGGGGCCTGCTTCCCCGACGCCGAGGCGCGCATGCGCCTGGCCATCGCCCTGGCCGACGCCAGCGTGGCCCACGGCGGCGGACCCTTCGGCGCGGCGGTGGTGGAGCGCGCCAGCGGCCGGCTGGTGGCCCCCGGCGTGAACCTGGTGGAGCCGGCCAACCTCTCCGTGGCCCACGCCGAGGTGGTGGCCCTGTCCCTCGCCCAGCAGCGCCTGGGCAGCTACGACCTGGGGGCCGGGGCGGGCTGGGACTTCGAGCTGGTGACCAGCGCCGAGCCGTGCATCCAGTGCTTCGGCGCGTTGATCTGGGCCGGGGTGCGCTCGCTGGTGTGCGGGGCCCGTTCGGCGGACGCCGAGGCGGCGGGCTTCGACGAGGGGCCCAAGCCGGCGGACTGGGGCGCCCAGCTCGAGGCGCGGGGTATTGCCGTGCGGCGGGACGTCTTCCGGACCGAGGCCGCCCGGGTGATCCGGGACTATGCCGAAAGCGGCGGCGCCATCTACAACGCCCGGCGGGGGGCGCCCTGAGCGGGACGGAAACGCTCCTTTCCTCCTCATTCCGCAGCGTGCCCGAAGGACCGGCCGCCCCGGCCGCGAGCCCCGGGGAGCCCGCCTAGGCCAGACTGGCCCGGACCCGCTCGGCCCGCTCCCGGATCGCCCCCAGCTCCTCCTCGGAAAACCGCTCCAGGTTGCGCCATTGCAGGGCGGTGCGGGGGTGGCGGGCGAAGCGGGCGCGGTGGCGGTCCAGGAAATCCCAGTACAGGGTGGTGAAGGGGCAGGCCCCCTCCCCCGTCGCTCGGCCGGGCTCGAAGGGGCAGTCGCGGCAGTAGTTGCTCATGCGCTGGATATAGCGGCCGCTGGCCACGTAGGGCTTGGAGGCCCTCAGCCCGCCGTCGGCGAATTGGGACATGCCGAGGGTGTTGGGCAGCTCCACCCACTCCACCGCGTCGACGTAGGCCGCCAGGTACCACTCGTGGACCGCCCGGGGGCGCACCCCCGCCAGCAGGGCGAACAGCCCGGTGACCATGAGCCGTTGGATGTGGTGGGCGTAGCCCCGCTCCAGGGTCTGCCCCACCACCGCGCGGAGGCAGGCCATGGCCGTGTCCCCGGTCCAGTAGAGCGCGGGCAGGGGGCCCTCCGCGCCGAGGGCGTTCCAGGCCAGCCAATCCGGCATGTGGCGCCAGTACATGCCGTGGACGAACTCCCGCCAGCCGAGGACCTGGCGGATGAAGCCCTCCACCGCGGCCAGCGGGGCGCGGCCGTCCCGGTAGGCCGTCTCGGCGGCGGCGAGGACCTCTCCGGGCGGGAGCAGCTTCAGGTTCAGGGCCGCCGACAGGCGGGAATGGAACAGATAGGGCTCGCCGGCCCACATGGCGTCCTGGTAGGCGCCGAAGGTGGGCAGGCGGTGGTCGATGAAATCCGCCAGGGCCTTCCGCGCCTGGGCCGGGGTCACCGGCCAATCGAACCCCTCCAGGGACCCGGGATGGGCCGGGAAATGCGTGGCCACCGTCGCCATGGCTCCGCGGGTAACGGCATCGGGGGCAAAGGCCGCCGGCGTGGGCACGGCGGGCGGGCCGGCGCGGCCGAAGGCCCCGCGGTTCTCGGCGTCGAAATTCCAGCGGCCCCCGGTGGGCCGGTCGCCCTCCATGAGGATCCCAGTGGCCCGGCGGGCGGCCCGGTAGAAGTGCTCCATCCGCGGCGCCTTGCGCCCGTCGGCCCAACCCGCGAAGAAGCCGCCGTCGAAAAGGAAGTGCCGATCGGGGAGGACCTCGAGGGCCGCATCCGCCGCATGGGTCGCTTCCCGCAGGGCCTCCAGGACCCGGTGCTCCCCGGGCTGGGTGACACGCATCACCGCCGGCGGGGAGCCGCACAGCTCCGCGGTCAGCGCCGCGCCCAGGGAGGGGTGCGGGTGGTCGTTCAGGGCCTGGTAGCGTACCGGCAGGCCCCGCGCCGCCAGATGGTCCCGGAAGTGCCGCATGGGGGCCAGGAACAAGGCGAGGCGCGCCTTGTGCGACCAGACCGCCTCCGCCTCCCCCGCGACCTCCGCCATCCACACGGCGTCGCGGGCGGGATCCAGGTCCTCAAGGAGCGCCGCGTCCGGATCGAGCTGGTCGCCGAGCACCACCGCCAGTACCCGTGGTCCGGGGGTCCCCATCGCTCATTCCCCCGCGGCGATCCTCGGTGGGGCCGCACCCGCCGGCGCGTGGCGCAGCCACTCCTCGAAGGCCGCCGCCCCGGCCTCGCCCTCCGCCGGGGCCCAGGACGCGAAGTCCTTGTCGGCGAGCGGGGCGTAGGGGCCCGGCTTGATCTCGAACAGCACCGTGGCCGGCTCCAGGGCGGCCACGCTGTGCCACGCCCCGGCGGGGATCTCCACCCCGTACAGCGGCCCGCCGGCGCGGATCTCGCAGCGCTCCGTGACGGTGCCGGCCTCGTCGAAGGTGAGGCAGGCCGCCGCGCCCGAAAGCGCCAGGAACAGCTCCCACTTGGGGGGATCGTCGTGGCGATGGGGGCGCACGTAGGTCCCCGGCTCGAGGGCGTTGAGCATGCGCTGCACCGGGTCGGCCAGCTCCGGGTGCAGGTTGTCGTTGGCCCGCAGCCGCTCCCGCCCCTGGGCGGCGTCGCTCAGGCGGGCGACCCGCTGGTGGTCGATGGGGGTGATGGGCAAGGTCTCCTCCCGATTGGTTGGGCCCGGGGCGCCGATCCCGGCGCATGACCGCCCCTCAGGCCTCCGCCAGGGCCTCCCCGGCCAGCACCGGCCCGACGAAGCCGCGGATGGCCGCCAGCACCTCGGGGGTGGTGGCGGGGCTCAGCAGGTCCCCGGCGAGGGTGTGGCGGGCTGGGTCCTCGGGCTCCTCGACGGGCACCAGCTCCTTGCGGGCGGCCCCCAGCCGGCGGTAGGCGGCGCGGATGGCCGAGGGCGCGACCACCCGGTCCCCGGGGCAGTACAGCGCCTGGGTGGGCCGGCACGCACGCCCCAGGTCCAGGGCCCGCACCAGGCCCACCAGGCGCATCATGGGCACCAGGGCCGGGGTGGGGAAAGCCGGCGTGACCAGGCGGGCGTGCTCCTCGGTGGCCGGGGTGAAGCGGTGGGTGGCGCCGTGGATCCACGGCGACCACCACTCGGCGCCCGGCAGCAGCAGGAGCTCCGCCAGGGGGTGGCGGGGGCCGAAGTTGGGGGAGACCAGGACGTAGGCGGCCACCTCCGGCGGGTCCACGGCGGCCGCCAGCCAGGTGGCCAGGGTCCCGCCGGTGGAGGTGCCCACCACCACGACCCGCTCCCCCAGCCGCTTCCCCACCGCCAGGGCCTCCCGGGCATCGGCCAGCCAGTCCGCCGTTCCCACCTCGGCGAGGGCCGCGCCGTCGCGGCCGTGCCCGGCGAGCCGGGTATGGAAGATGTTGGCCTCCCATTCCGCCGCGAGACGCTCGCACACCGGCACCAGCTCGCGGTGGGACCCGGCGAAGCCGTGCAGGTAGACGATGGCGACGGGCGCCCGCGCGGGGCGCGCGGGGTTCGCCCAGCGGATGGTCTTGGCCAAGTGGGACCGGAGGTCCGGCACCGCCCCCTCCCGCTCTTCGATGTAGCGCTGCAGGGCCGCCGGCTCCTGCGGCACCTGCGGCGGCGGGGGCACCTCCACCGCCGGTGGCCGCGCCAGTCCCAGGGCCGCGCTTACCGCGCCGATGGGCATGGTTCCCCTCCCTTTGCCATTGCGGGGCCCCGGATAGTCAGGTCCCGAACACCACCGTGCGGTTGCCCCACACGGCGACGCGGTCCTCCAGGTGCCAGCGCACCGCCCGGGCCAGGACGCTGCGCTCCACCTCGCGGCCGCGCTCGCGCAGGTCGGCCACGCCGTCGCGGTGGGAGACGCGGATGACGTCCTGCTCGATCACCGGCCCGGCGTCCAGCTCGCTGGTGGCGTAGTGGGCGGTGGCGCCGATGAGCTTCACCCCCCGCTCGAAGGCCTGGCGGTAGGGGTCGGAGCCGGCGAAGGCGGGCAGGAAGGAGTGGTGGATGTTGATGATCCGGCTGGGGTGGCGGGCCACGAACCCCGGCGACAGGATCCGCATGTAGCGGGCCAGCACCACCAGCTCCGCCCCCCATTCCCCCAGCTGGTCGAGCATGGCCGCCTCGGCTTCGTCCTGGGCTCCCTGCTCCACGGGGATGTGGCGGTAGGGCAGGCCGAAGGCCTCCACCGCCTCGCGGTGGTCGGGGTGGTTGCTGATGACCCCCACGACCTCCGCCGGAAGCTCCTCCCGCGACCAGCGCCACAGCAGCTCCAGCAGGGCGTGGTCGGGCTGGGAGACCAGGATCGCCATGCGCTTGTGCTCGGCGGCGAAGGAGAGGTGCCAGTCCATTTCGAAGGGTTCGGCCACCTCCCGGCGGAATTCCGCCCGCAGCCAGTTGCCCGGCGGCTCCACATCGGGGCTGCGGAAGGCCACCCGCATGAAGAAGCAGCCCTGGTCCGGGTCGGTGGTGTGCTGGTCGAGGGCGGTGATATTGCCCCCGTACTGGGTCAGGAACCCGGATACGGCGGCCACGATGCCCGGCCGATCGCTGCAGGTGATGAGCAGGCGTGCGTGGGACAAGGCGGGGCGCTCCTTTGCCGCGACCGAATCGCGTGCCTCCCCTGCCACTATGGGTGGCGGGCGGACCGGCCGCAACCGGCTCCCGGGCGCCCGGCCGACGCGGATATTCCCCCGGAGCTGGTAGCGGCCTATAGTGGCTCAATAAGGCCCCTCGCCGGCCGGCGGCGCGGGGCGGGATATTGGTTTGCTTCGTCCGGCACCGTACCCCTGCCCGGCGGGACGCCGGGCCCCTACCAGGGAGGCCTCCCATGGCATCGCAACCCCCCATCATCCTCTCGAGCCTCGACGTGGAGCGCATCGAGCGGCTCCTCGACAGCGGCGCCTACGACGACCAGCCCGGCCTCGACCGCCTCATCGGCGAGCTGAACCGGGCCAAGATCGTGGATCCCGAGGAGGTCCCGCAAGGGGTGGTGACCATGAACTCCACGGTGCGGGTGCGCGCCCAGGACGACGGCCGGGTCCAGGAGTACACCCTCGTCTACCCCCGCGACGCCGACGCCGGCGCCGGCCGCGTCTCCGTGCTCGCCCCGGCCGGAAGCGCCCTGCTGGGGCTTTCCCAGGGCCAGCACATCGACTGGCCTTCGCCCACCGGCCAGACCCTCCACCTCGAGGTGGAGGAAGTGCTCTACCAGCCCGAGCCCAAGGGCGAATACCACCGCTGAAGCGGCATCCCCTGGCCTACCCCTGCCGCTCCCGGAATCCAGCGGCGAACTCCTCGAACCGGCCCTCCTCCACGGCGCCCCGCATGGCGGCCATGAGCTCCTGATAGAAGTGCAGGTTGTGCCAGGTGAGCAGCACCCACCCCAGCAGCTCGCCGGAGCGGAACAGGTGGTGGAGGTAGCCCTTGGAGTAGTCGCGGGAGGCGGGGCAGCTGGAGCGCGGGTCCAGGGGCTCGTGGTCGTCGCGGAAGCGGGCGTTGGTGAGCTTGAGGTCGCCGTCCCAGGTGAAGGCCAGCCCCCGGCGGCCGGAGCGGGTGGGCAGCACGCAGTCGAACATGTCGATGCCGCGCTCCACGGCGTCCACCAGGTCCACCGGCTTGCCCACGCCCATCAGGTAGCGCGGCCTGTCCGCGGGCAGCACCGGCGTGGTTACCTCCAGCGTGTGGTTGCGCTCCGCCGCCGGCTCGCCCACCGCCAGGCCGCCCACCGCGTAGCCGTGGAAGCCCATCTCCACCAGCCGCCGCGCCGATTCCTCGCGCAGGTGGTCGTGTACGCCGCCCTGCACGATGCCGAACAGCCCGTAGCCGGGCCGGTTCTCGAAGGCGGCCTTGGAGCGCTCCGCCCAGCGCAGGGTCAGGTCCAGGGAGCGCTTGGCCTCGTCCGCCTCGCAGGGATAGGGCGGACATTCGTCGAAGACCATGGTGATGTCGGCGTCGAGCAGGCGCTGGATCTCCACCGAGGACTCCGGGGTCATCTCCCAGTAGCTGCCGTCGATGTGGCTGCGGAAGGTGACGCCGTTCTCGTCGAGCTTGCGCAGGCCGGTGAGCGACAGCACCTGGTAGCCGCCGGAGTCGGTGAGGATGGGGCCGTCCCAGTTCATGAACCGGTGCAGGCCGCCGAACTCCGCCACCCGCTCCGCGCCCGGGCGCAGCATGAGGTGGTAGGCGTTGCCGAGTAGGATCTGCGCCCCGGTGGCCGCCACCTGCTCGGGCAGCATGCCCTTCACTGTGCCGGCGGTACCCACGGGCATGAAGGCGGGGGTGTCGATGGGGCCGCGCCCGGTGTGCACCCGGCCGCGCCGGGCGGCGCCGTCGGTGGCGAGGAGCTCGAATTGGAAGTCGGGGGTTTCGGTCACGGAGATCCCTCAAAAAGGCGAAAACGACGACTTCGGTGAGCCGCCAAGCACGCCAAGTACGCCAAGAAAAAAAAAGGCGGAAACTACGATATGTTGGTTATGGGTTCTGTGGGAGCGGCCATTGGCCGCGACAAATGGCCGCTCAAGCAAGTCGCGGCTGATAGCCGCTCCCACAACCCGCCTTCCTGATCCGGCCGGGTGGCCCATTTTTTCTTGTTTGCCGGCCTTGGCGTCCTTGGCGGTTCAATCTTCTCCTGGATGCAGCAGGCACGCGTCCCCGTAGGAGTAGAACCGGTACCCGGCCTCCACCGCGTGCGCGTAGGCGGCCTTGATCCGCTCCAGGCCGGAGAAGGCGGCCACCAGCATGAGCAGGGTGGATTTGGGCAGGTGGAAGTTGGTGACCATGAGGTCCGCGGCCCGGAAGCGGTAGCCCGGAGTGATGAAGATGTCCGTCTCGCCGCTCCAGGGCCAAAGCACGCCGTCCGCGCCGGCGGCGGTCTCCAGCAGGCGCAGGCTGGTGGTGCCCACCGGCACGATGCGCCCGCCCGCCTCGCGCACGGCGTTGATCCGCTCCGCCGTGGCCGCCTCCACCACCCCGTACTCGGCGTGCATGACGTGGTCCTTCGTATCCTCCACCTTCACTGGCAGGAAGGTGCCCGCGCCTACGTGCAGGGTGACGGTGGTCCAGTCGATGCCGGCGGCTTCCAGCTCCGCCATGAGCCGGTCGGTGAAGTGCAGCGCGGCGGTGGGGGCCGCCACCGCCCCGGGCTTGGCGGCGAAGCGGGTCTGGTAGTCGGCGCGGTCGGCCGCTTCGTCCTCGCCGCCGCGGATATAGGGCGGCAGGGGCATGTGGCCATGGGCGTCCAGGGCGGCCATGAGCGCCGCGCCGTCGCGGTCGAATGCCAGCACCACCTCGCCGCCGTCGCGCTTCTCGGCCACCTCGGCGGCGAAGCCCTCGGCGATGCGCACCGTCTGGCCGGGCCGGAGCCGCTTGGCCGGGCGCGCGAAGGCGGCCCAGCGCGGCCCGCCCAGCGGCTTGTGCAGGGTCAGCTCCACCCGCACCGCGTCGCGGTGGCCCACCAGGCGCGCCGGGATCACCTGGGTGTCGTTGAACACCAGCAGGTCCCCGGGCCGCAGCAGCCGGGGCAGGTCGCGGACCCCGTAATCGCCGAGGCCGTCGGGCCGCACCTCCAGCAGGCGCGCGGCGTCCGCCGGGCGGGCGGGATGCTGGGCGATGCGGTCCTCCGGAAGCTGGAAATCGAATTCGTCGATGCGCATTGGATTCGTCGGTTTGCAGGGACGGCCAATTGTACGGGGTGGCGACAGGGGCTGCATCCGCCGCCCGGCTTCCCTTCCTTGGGCCGCTGTGGGAGCGGTCCGTGACCGCGACCAATGGGCCCCTGGGACGAGTCGCGGCTGGTAGCCGCTCCCACATCCCCCATTCCCCACGCACCGGCCGAACCCGCGTGGCCGGAAATCGCGGCCATCGCCCGTCGGGGAGCAGAGCTTGTGGGAGCGGCCAGTGGCCGCGAGGCCGTTGCCCATCCGAGGCCGTCGCGACGGATTCCTGCCGGGGGACTCCTCCCCTTGGCGCCCGGTTCGGTAGGATGGGGCTTTTCCCCGCAAGAAGGCGCAGCGCATGAACGAGCAGGACCGCCGCCAGACCGCCCAGGACCTCCTGGACTACATCGACGCCAGCCCCAGCCCCTGGCACGCCGTGGCCAACGCCATGGAGACGCTGGACCGCCGGGGCTACCGGCGGCTGCGGGAGGAGGAGACCTGGGACCTGCTCCCGGGGCGGGCCTACTACGTGGTCCGGGACGACTCCAGCCTCATCGCCTTCCGCATCGGCAACGCCGCCCTGGAGGACGCCGGGTTCCGCATCGTCGGGGCCCACACCGACTCCCCCGGCTTCCGGGTCAAGCCCAACGCGGCCTTCGCCAAGGGCCCCCTGGCGGCCCTGGGCACCGAGATCTACGGCGGCCCCATCCTGGCCACCTTCACCGATCGCGACCTGACCCTGGCGGGCCGGGTCTTCGTGCGGGACAGGGACGCCGAGACCGGCGTGTCGCCCGTGCTGGTGAGCTTCGGCCGGCCCCTGGTTCGCCTGCCCAACCTCGCCATCCACATGAACCGGGAGGTGAACAAGGAGGGGCTCAAGCTCGACTACCAGGAGCAGCTGCCCCTGTTCCTGAGCGCCCTGTCCGAGGAGCTGCCGCCGGAGCGGCAGTTCCGCCGGCTGCTGGCGGAGCAGGCGGGGGTGAAAGCGGAGGACCTGGTCTCCTGGGGCCTGGCGGTGGCGGATACCCAGCCCGGCGCCTTCTGGGGCCCGGACAACGAGTTCCTCGCCGACAGCCAGCTGGACAATCTGGCCTCCTGCCACGCCGCGCTGGCCGCGCTGCCGGAGGAGACCGCCGATGCCGGCGTGGCCGTGGCGGCGCTGTTCGACCACGAGGAGGTGGGCAGCGAGTCCTACAAGGGGGCCGCCGGCAACTTCCTGGAGAGCGTCCTGGCGCGCATCGCCGAGGAGCTGGAGCTGAGCGAGGGCGGCTACCGGTCGGCCCTGGCGCGCAGCTGGCTTCTGTCCGCGGACATGGCCCACGCCACCCATCCCCACTACCCCGGCCACCACGAGCCCCAGCACCCCGTGAAGGTCAACGAGGGCCCGGTGATCAAGATCAACGCCGCCCAGCGCTACGCAACCGACGAGCTGGGCGAGGCCTTCTTCGCCCACCTTTGCGAGGCGAGCGGCGTTCCCTACCAGCGCTACATCCACCGCAACGATCTGCCCTGCGGCTCCACCATCGGCCCCATGATGGCGGCGCGTCTCGGCCTGCGCACGATGGACGTGGGCAACCCCATGTGGGCCATGCACTCCCTGCGGGAGAGCGCGGGGGCCCTGGACCACGGCGCCCTGATCCGGGTACTGGAGACCTTTTACACCACGGGGCAAGGCGGGGCGGGCGCGTCCCTGGACATCCTGCCCTAGCCGGACCCGGGCGGGGTGTCCGGCGGTCTGTCCAGAATCTGTCCAGGTAAGGGGTCCGGCGAAGGGCCTTCCCGAGTAGGGCCGATTCCTGACGGGATTGGGGAAACCCCCTAGGCCCTTTGCGAAGTTTTCCACGCAGCCTGTGGAAAACCTTGTGGAAGAAAGGGGTCGGTTCCCAGGAGAAAGGGGACGAAAGACGTCCTGCCTAATCTTTAATCAAAACAGATTCTTTAAAAACAGTAACTTACTCGTAAGTCCTTGCGTGGCCGGGCTCCCCGCGGCCCTTGACAGCGCTGGCCGGGTTGTGGACTGGGCCGGGGGGCATCCTCTACGGGCCTACCCGGTACGGGTGTCCGGATGGGACTGCGCCGCATGTACCAAAACCTCGTTTGGGACTGTCCAGAACGGGGTGGTTTTCCGGTATAGTTGTGGCTTCCGGTTCCCTTGTGTCCTGGCTGGAAGTTGCCGTGAGCCATTCCTACTATCCGATCAAGCAGCTTTGTCCTCCGGACAACTGTCCTTCGTTGAGCAGCTGCGAGACGGCGGACCAGGCCGTGCAGATGCTGCGCAACCGCCTGGAGGAAGCGGCCATGGAGCAGCCGGACCGGCGCCTGGACCCCGAGGACATCGCCCGCCTCACCAACGCCTTCATGGACGAGCTGTCCTTCCTCAAGGGCCCAGACTGCCTCTCCTCCATGGGCAGCACGGGCATGCTGTCGAACCGCCGGCAGCTCCTGTTCGAGCGGATTCTGGTGGCGCGCTTCGAGGCCTTTCTGACGGACGGCCCACCCGGTCCCAACGATCCCGAGGGGCCGCGCATCTCCCGCCGGCTCCTGCCGGGCCTGTTCCGGGCCCTGGAGGACTTGGCCGGCACCGCGCTGCTGGAGGAATACCGGCGGCGCGCCCGGGAGGTGTGCGAGGAGATCGTCGCCGAGGGGGGCAGCGAGGGCCTCTGGGTGCGCCTGGCCCGCGACCCCCGCGCCCGGGACCTGGCCAACGGCTTCGCCGCCGAGCTCGCCCCCATGTTCGCCGAGCCTGCCGAACCCTACCCGGTGTTCGTGCGGCGCATCATCAACGCCCTCCCCGTCGGCACGGCGGACGAGGACCCCGGACTGCTGTTCCGCTGGCCCCACTACCTTCTGGTGGTGCGCGCCCTGTTCGCCGATTTCCGCAACGCCTACCGCAACGCGGGCCTGGAGAAGCGCCTGGAGCTGCGCTTCGACGCCGAGCGGCGCGCCCACATCGCCCGGGCCCTGCTTGCCCTGGACAAGGCCAACAAGCAGGTGGCCCAAGAAGGGGCGGGGGCTTACTGAGACCCTCTCGGGTTCCCCCCTATCCCTGGTAGGGAGTTTTCCACCTATCCTGTGGAAAACTATGTGGAGGGAAGGTCTTCCGACCCCTATTGGATGGGCCTGATCGGGCCCTGCCCACCCTTTGATCAAGTAAAAACCATTGAAAAACAGTCGTGTATTTTTAATCCTTTGTTTGTGCGGGGTCGGCGGGCTGGTGGGGATGCCCCCGGCGCCTGTGGAGGGCCTTGCCCGGTAACGCGCCGGGAGTATCCGTTTCCCGTGCCGCTGAACCTTTGCCCGGGGAAGGATCTCTGAGGGAATAGGCAGGTTTACTCCGGGGATGTATCCCCACCCCGAAAGAGGTCGGTAGTGCGAGGCAAGGATCAGGCGGGTCACTCGGAAGAGCAGCTGCTGTTCACCAACGCCCTGTTGGAGGCGCAGTTGGAGACGTCTCCCGACGGCATCCTGGTGGCCGATTGGAACAACCGGATGCTGGCCTGGAACCAGCGGTTCCTGGAGATGTGGGACATCCCCCGGCCGGTCATGGAAAGCGGGGAGGGCCTCGCCGCCATACAGGCCGTGCTGGACCGGGTGGCGGATCCGGACGCTTTCCGCGGGGAGATCCTCCGGTTGTACGACGCCTTGGAGGAGCCGGAGACCGGGGTGGAGGTCCGCCTCAAGGACGGCCGGGTCCTGGAGCGCCATTCCCGCGGGGTCCGGGACGAGCGGGGAACCTATTGGGGCCGGGCCTGGTTCTATCGCGACGTCACGGAAAAGAAGCAGACCGAGGCGGCCCTGGAGGCGAGCGAGGAACGATTCCGGACCATCTTCGAGCGGGCCGCCCTGGGCATCGGGGTGGCCGACCCCGAGGGGCGGATCCGGGCGGCCAACCCGGCCCTGGAGCGCATGCTGGGATGCCCGGCGGCGGAGCTGTACGGCAAGAGCTTCCTGGAATTTACCCATCCGAGGGATCGCGAGGCTGGCCGCCAGGCCTTCGAGGAGCTGGTCTCCGGGGAGCGGGATGGCTATGGCCAGGAAAAGCGCTACGTGACCGGGGACGGGGACGTGGTGTGGGGTCGGCTGGCCGCATCCGCCCTTCCGGGCTGGTTCGGCGACAAGGGGCCCTGGTTCCTGGGGCTGGTGGAGGACGTTACCGAGTACCACGAGCTGCTGGAGGAGCTGTGCCTGCTGGCGGAGGTGTTCCGCAGCGGGAACGCGGTGATGATTACCGACCCCGAGGGGCGGATCCTGCGCGTCAACCAGACGTTCTGTGACATCACCGGCTACCGGGCCGAGGAGGTGCTGGGCCGGACCCCGGAGCTGTTGCAATCCGGGGTCCACGGCGAGGACTTCTATCGGAACCTCCGGGAGACCCTGGAGGCCCATGGCCACTGGGAGGGAGAGATCTGGAACCGCCGCAAGGACGGCAGCCTCTATCCCCAATTGGAGACCGTCACCGCCGTGCGGAACGAAAGTGGGCAGGTGGCCCATTTCGTGGCCACCTTCTCCGACATCACGGAGCGCAAGCTGCTGGAGGGTGAGCGGCAACGGCGGGCGTCGGCGGTGGGGGAGATGGGCCGCATCCTGGCCCATCAGCTCAACCAGCCCCTGGCCGCCATCGCTTCCTACGCGGAGGGCTGCCTGCGACGTCTGCGCCGGGACGAGCCGGATACCGACGAGGTGGCTGGCGGCCTGGAACAGATCCGAAGCGAGGGCGAGCGGGCCAGAGGAATCATCGACGATGTCCGCCACTACCTGCGCGGGGAGCGCCCCGAATTCCGCCCCACGGATATCAACGCCCTCCTCCATTCGGTGCTTCCGGGAAGGGATTCCGCCGGTGGCGAGGCGTCTCCCCGTGTAGAGCTGGAGCTGGCCGACGAGCTGCCCCGGGTATTCGGGGATCCCGTCGCCCTGCAGGAATGCCTGTTGAACCTGGTGAACAACGCCGTGGATTCCGCCCGGGAGCACCAGGGGGACGAGGCCCTGCTAGGGGTCACCACCCGATGGCGCAACGCCCGGGTGGAGGTGGAGATCCGGGACAACGGCCCCGGCATCCCCCCCGGTCTCGAGGAGGAGGTGTTCCAGCCCCTGTTCACCTCCAAGGAAGAGGGCACCGGCCTGGGGCTCCCCATCTGCCGGTCGGTAGCGCGGAACCACGGGGGCGATCTCTGGGTGGAGGCCAACAGACCGGGGCCGGGGGCCGCCTTTCACCTCACCCTGCCGGTGGAAGGCTGAGACCCTCCAGGGGGAAGCCATTCGCACCGCCCCCCTGACCAGGCGCGCCCTCGGTAAGGCGCGGCGGATTCCTGCGGGTTGTGCGGGGTCGCGCGGGGCGACTAGGATGCCCCCAAAAGCGGAGCCAAGAGGATTCCATGAGCGAACAGAAAGCGCGCAACGTCCTGGGCGACGAGCTGGAGCCCTGCGGCATCGATCCGCCGGCGGGCTTCTACCGCACGGGCCGCTGCGACACGGGCCTCCAGGACCTGGGCAACCATTCGGTGTGCGCCGAGGTGACCGCGGAGTTCCTGGAATACACCGCCGCCCGGGGCAACGACCTGGCCAGCCCGGTGCCGGAGCTCGGCTTCCCGGGCCTGGAGCCGGGGGACCGCTGGTGCCTGTGCGCGGCCCGCTGGCAGGAGGCCTTGGAGGCCGGGCAGGCGCCGCCGGTGCGGTTGGCCTCCACCGAGGAGAACGCCCTGGAGGTGGTGCGGCTGGCGGATCTCCGGGCCCACGCCATCGACGGATAGGCGGGGCCGCCCCCATCACCGGTCGGGGTAGGCGCGCTCCAGCTCGTAGCCCAGCAGCTGGAAGGCCCGGAACCGCCCGCGGGGGTCGTAGATGCGGATGGTGGCGGTGCCCCGGGCGAAGAAGCCGAGCGCCGGCACGAACCAGCCGGTGTCGTGGCACTTCACACGCGCACCGTCCGCCTCCGTCCGCTCATGGATGTCCTCCACCTTGAACGCCGGGTGCTCCCCCATCCCGGTCTCCAGCGCGCGGGCGGCGATGACGCCGATGGTCCCTTCCTCCGCCGCGCCGCTTTCGTACTCCAGCCGCCGCTGCGCCCGGTAGCCGGGGAACGGGGTGCCCGGCAGGTAGCGCGCGGGCCCGTGGCGCAGCCGGCCGTCCGCCTCGGTGCCCTGCTCCACCAGGGACCGGTCCGCCTCCTGGTGGAAGTAGGTGGCGCCGCGGTCGGCGAAAGGCCGTCCGCCGCCCGTCAGGTGCAAGGCGTAGGCGAAGGCGAGGCCCTCCCCCTCTCCGTCCCCGGCCAGCGCGGCGTAGGTGAGCCGCCCGGACACGGGCAGGACCCGGAACCCCCCGGCGAAGAACCCCGTCACCGAATATTCCCAGACATCCCCATGCCGGATGGGTCGGGTGCGGATGGCGGCGGCTTCCGGGGCGTGGTCCATATTGGCGACGATCCCTTCCTCGTTGTCCGCGACGGCACGCTTGGGGCATCCAAGCATGAAAGCCAGACGCGCAGGCTCCCCCTTCATGGCTCCCCCTCGCACCCTCTTCGGCCGGGTGGCAATGGCGATGGGACACAAGTCCACGTTGGTCCGCTTTACACCCGGTGACAACCGGGTGTGTCCGGCTACCTGTTCGGGGTCAAATCGGGGGCGTGTCCGGAAAACGGGGCCCGGAGGGCGGGCAAGGCCCCGGGGAGGGGAGGCTCAGGCGGTCAGGGTGCACACCGCCCCGGGCTCCTGGAGCTGCAGGACGATGCTCTCGTTGACGAACAGGTGGTAATGGATGCCGTCGTTGGAGTCGTAGCCCACCATCAGGTCCTGGCCCTGCACCAGCCGGCCCACGTGCGCATCCACCACGGCCGCGCCGCGCACGGGGGCCTTGAACACCCCCAGCTCGCACAGGCTCTTCAGGTGCTGGAGCTGGAGCATGTCCGTGCCCTCGTAGCGGCGGAACAGGTTGTTGTAGTGGGTGGGGTCCGCCACCAGGGCGTAAGGACCTTGGTAGCCGGACCCCTCCAGCTTCTCCACCGCCGCCAGGAGGTCGTTCAAGGCCTGGTCGCTCTGGGTCCAGTCGCTGAGCTTGGCCTCGTTGCGGTGCGGGGCGTTCATCAGACCGTAGAGGTGGAAGTCCGGCTGGCCGTAGTAGACGAGCTCCTCCTCGCGGGCGGCCACCGCCTCCGCGGCGTCCTCCACCGGAGACAGGTCCAGCAGCTGGCCCATGTCCAGGTAGGCCTGGATACGGCGCACGGAGAGCTGGCAGCTCTTGCGCAGCATGGGCACGGAGATGGCCTTGCTCATCACCGCCCCGGCCTCGCCCTCCTCCGGCGTGCGGCAGTAATCGTCGGTTCCCGCCTCGATGGAGGTCAGCCCCAGGCCGTAGGGGCCGTCCAGGTCCAGGAAGCGCCGAGCGGTGAGGCGCTCCCGCGCGGCGCTCCGGGCCGCCTGGTCGATGCCCTCCCACAGGTCCGGGGGAAGGGCGGCCTGCTCGCGGTTCAGGTAGTGCACGGCTCACGCTCCTTTCAGGGGGCCAATGGTGGATTGGGCGTTGCCGCCGCCGGATCCCTCCTCGGCTTCCGTGATGGACCCCTCGGTGAACAGGTACTGGCGCAGATGGCTGTCGAAATCGGCGCTGTTGCGCCGCAGCCACTCCAGCACCATGGCGGCGTGCTCCACCTCCTCGCGCATGTTGTGCAGCAGGACCCCGGCAAGCTCCTCGTCCGGGGCGGCCTCCGCGCGCTGCTGGTACCAGTCCACCGCCTCCAGCTCCTCCTGGAGGGAGACCAGGGCGCGGTGCATGTTCAGGGTGTGCTCCGAAAGCCGCTCCAGCGGCTCGTGGAAGGAATCGCTCGCTCCGGCCATGGGGCTCCTCCGGGACGTTGGCTGATGGTTCCCCAGTCCCAACGGGCCATACCCGGCGGGCAGCGTCCATCGGGAGGGTTACGGGGAGCCGATGCCGGGGGCGCGGAACTTCCTTGGGGCGGGGCGATAGGATTGTCCCAGATCCCCAGGAGGATGGGGCGGGTCGTTGGAAAACAGGCGCGGAACGGGCCGCTCCGGCGCCTCTTGCGCCTGGACGCAAGGCCCACGGGCCCGGAAGGCGTCCTTCCGGGCCGGGAAACCCCCATTCCCGGCGGGGCAAAAAGGCGCCCACAGGGGAAGTTGCGGGGTGTTGCCCGTAAGGGACACCGGGTATAGGTTTGAAGGGAACACCTTAGTCAAAAAGGGGAAGCAGATGCTGGCTAGGCTGTTGACGGCGGCGGCCTTGCTCCTGCCCCCGGCCGGGCCGGTTCTGGCGTGGATGTGTCATTCCCCCCTGGACGGGGAGCGCTCCCACGACATGTACATAAACGGATCCAAGGCGGGCAAGATCCAGCAAGAGGACGGGAAGGGCTGGTCCGCCTACTGCATGGCGGGGAACCGCTTCGTGCGCGAGGACGGCGAGAAGTTCTACGGGGAGGACTTCTCCGAGGCCGCCCAGGCCTTCTGCGACCAATGCGAGGAGCCCTGAAGCCCCGGCCCCGAGGCCCAACCCCGGGCGCTTCCGAAACCCTTGGAACGCATCCCCAGGCCTACTCCTCCAGCCCCGCCCGCACCATGGCCGACCGCAGGGCCGAGGCCGCCGCGCTCCGGCCGATGTCATCCTGGGCCGCCTCCAGGACCTCCTCAAGCAGCTCCGCGTAGCCGTCGCGCAGCGCGTCGATGGTCTTGCCGCCGCCCCGCTCGGCGGCGATCTCGTAGAGGATGCGGCGGATGTCCTCGGCTCCCTCGTCGCCCATGGGGCATGCTCCGTGCGGTTCCAGTGGGAATCCGGATCTTGGCAGGTTTGCCGGCCCGCGCCCATGGCCCGGGCGACCCTCCCACCCCAACATACCGCCCCGGCCTGCCACAGCCCGGATGGGGTCTGCTCCATGGGCGGGAGCATGGACGGCGACTCCCGCCCCCACTAGACTCTGGGGCCGAATCCCCAGCCTCCAGGATTCCCCGAACCGCCCAACCGCGCCCGGGCGACGGCCCGGGGCCAGGATGGAGAACGCCGTGATCCGCACTCTTCTCTTGCTTTCCGCCCTGTTCCTGCCCGCCGCCGCCCTGGCGGTCCCCGCCGGGGTGCCCCTCTGGGAGGACGCCGCCACCGGCATGAACCGGGACGAAGTGCTTTCCCGCTTCCCCGAGGCCCAGGGCCTCGCCCCCGACCAAGGCGACCAGCCCAAGCGCCCCGAGCAGGGCAAGGAGCGGGTCCGCATCCCCGAGGTGGAGATCGCCGGCGAGCGTTACCAGGCGGGCTTCTACTTCCTGGACGGGGCCCTGGCCCGGGTGGTGCTGGAGCTGCCCCGCGCCGAGGGCATGCCCTTCAGCCGCGGCCTGAAGCTGACCGAGGAGGTGCGCGACGCCCTCACACAGACCTACGGCGAGCCCGCGAGCAAGGACAGCAGCGGCAAGGGGTACATGGCGGAATGGGAGGACGGCCCCACCCTCATCCGGCTGGTGGTGCTGACCGAGACCTACAAGGTGAAGAAGTTCCAGATCATCTACGAGCCGGCGCCGGAGGACTGAGCCCGGTCTTCTCCCGTGGCGGTGGCTCCGCTTCGGCAAGCCCCCAGCCCTTCGGAAAGGTGGGACCCCAGTGCCTGAGGATTGCCCCTTTTGCGAGCTGGCCGCGGACCGCGTGCTCTGGTCCGACGATCATGTCCGGGTGGTTGCCGACGGGTTTCCAGTGACGCCCGGGCACATGCTCATTATCACCCGGCGCCATGTGGGCTCTTATTTCCAGACCACGGACGCCGAGCGGGCCTCCATCGCCGCGGCCCTCGACGCGGCCAAGGGGCTGGCGGAGCAAGACTTCCAGCCGGATGGGTTCAACATCGGCATCAATGACGGCCCGGCCGCGGGCCAGACCGTGCCCCATCTGCACGTCCACTTGATGCCCCGGTACGCCGGGGATGCGGAGGATCCGCGGGGCGGGGTTCGCTGGCTGTTTCCGCAAACGGCGAGGTATTGGTGAGAAGTCCCGCCTAATTCAGATTCAGTTCATATCGCCCCTTCCCTTTGAACACCTCCCGCACATGCCACTGCAGGAAATCCGGCTGCGGCGCGAGCTCGGAGAGGGCGGGCCTGTGGATCCGGTCGCCATTGAAATCGAGCAGCCACCGCTGGAACCCCTCGTTGCCGTGGGCCATGCTAGAGACGGACAACACCAAATCCGGGTCCAGAGTGAAAGCGCCCACGTCGAACAGCTTGTGGTGCAGGGTGCACAGGGCCAAGCCGTTGGCCGTATGGTCCGGGCCGCCGGCCTGGTGCCACTTGATGTGGGCGGCCTCGATGGCCACGGTCTTGTCCTGCATCTCGATCTTCAGCCCGCAAACGGCGCAGCGGTAGCCGTAGGCGAGGAGCACCTCCCGGCGGAACTTGGGGTCCCGGATCCGGGTGGTGGATTCCGCGGTTCCGGCGATCTCCAGGTCCAGGCCGACGGACTGGAGGAGATCCTCGTGGTAGGTGGCTGGGAAATGGGCCCCTAAGAGCAGTTCGGCCACCACCCGGACGGCCTCCGGGTCCTCCTGGAAGATCTCCAGAATCGGCTCGGGGAATCCGCCCTTCACACCGTATTCTCGGAATACCCCGGCGTTGGGTAGCTTGCGGTCCAGCGGCAACTGGATGCCGCCTTCAGTTGTCAGCTCCCAGACGCCATCCGATTGGAGATGGAAGAAGGGGTATTCGGGATGGTAGGTCTGTCGAGGCGGGCCGAAGTCCTCGAGGAGCTGTTTCATGGGACCCTCGATCTCGGCATAGGGCAGCTCCTGCTGCCCCTTCCGCTGCAGACAGCCCAGGGCCAGAAGCACCAGCAAGGGCTTGTGCGGCGCCCGCTGGCCGTTGGCCTTCCAGATAGTCAGTCCACGGAACTTCTCGGTGAGCTGATCCCGGTCCATGCCGCTCCTGTTCCTTGGGTTGTGGACTTGGGTGTGGTGGCTGGGCGTTCCAGGGGTGAGCCCGAGGACCAGCCCGGCAACAGCCGGGCTCGCTCCTGAGACCTTGCCGTTTACCCGAAGGTCTGGGGACCGGTTTCGCAAAGACGCGAGATCCGCGCTTAAAGGGACTGTTCCGGCCGTCGCCCCCCGTAATCTTCAATCGTTACAAGCTTGTACCGCCCGCGCCCTTTCCGGTCAACCCAGGCCAGGGTTTCGCAACTTTAATCCGGAAGCGGAACCCCGGTACCCGGAGTCGAGCACAGGCGGTCATACAGGTACACTCTAGGGACCCGATGATCGGGCCCGAAGAACGTTCCCCCCAACAGGTGTTTCCATGAACCCTTCCTCCCCCACCCCCGGAAACCTGGTTCTCTACAAGCAGCAGCCCGCTCGCGTCCAGGACGTGGACGGGGACAAGGTCGTCCTGCAGCTGGCGGAGGGCGGCACCAAGCGGGTGCGGCCCAAGGACGTGGCGGTGCTGCATCCCGGGCCGGTGGCCGATGTGCGGGGCCTGGACGCCGGGACCGGGGAGATCGAGGAGGCCTGGGAGGCCTTCGCCGGGGAGTCGCTGACCCTGGCGGACCTGGCGGAGCTGGCCTACGGGGAGTTCACGCCGGCCACGGCCTGGTCGAGCTGGCGGGCCGTGGCGGACGGCCTGCTGTTCGAGGGCGAGCCGGACGCCCTGGTGGCCCGCGATCCCGACACCGTGGCCGCCGAGCGGGAGCGCCGGGAGACCAAGGCGAAGGCGGCGGCGGAGCGCAAGGCGCTGCTGGAGCGGCTGGGCGCCGGGGCCATGGAGCCTAGGGACGCGGCCGACCTTGCCGAGGTGGAGCGCCTCGCCCTGGGGACCTCGCGCACCAGCTTCATCCTGCGCGAGCTGGGCCGGGAGGAGACCCCCGAGGAGGCGCATCGCCTGCTGCTGGAGAACGGCTACTGGGACCACCTCGCCAACCCCCACCCGGCCCGCCAGGACGCCCCCGCGGCCTGCGCGGAGGGCGAGGTGCCGGACCTGGCCGGGGAGGAGCGCCGGGACCTCACCCATCTGGCCGCCTGGGCCATCGACGACGCCGGCAACACCGACCCGGACGACGCCGTCAGCCTGGACGGCGACCGGATCTGGGTGCACGTGGCCGACGTGGGCGCCGTGGCGCCGCCGGAATCGCCCCTGGACGAGGAGGCCCGGGAGCGCGGGGCCACCCTCTACCTGCCCGACGGCATGCGCACCATGCTGCCCCCGGCGGCGGTGGAGCGCCTGGGCCTGGGCCTAACGGACCCCTCCCCGGCCCTTTCCGTGGGCTTCCGGGTGGAGGAAGACGGGGAGCTGGCCGACATCGAGGTGGTGCCGAGCTGGGTGCGGGTGACGCGCCTCTCCTACGAGGAGGCCGACGGGCGCATGGCGGAGGACCCCCTGGCCGCCCTGGCGCAGGCGGCGGACCGCTTCCGGGAGCGGCGCCACGCCAACGGCGCGGTGGCCTTCCAACTGCCCGAGGTGGTGGTGCGCCTGGTGGAGGGGGAGGTGGTCATCCGGTCCATCCAGGAGCTGGCCAGCCGCCGGCTGGTGACCGAGCTCATGGTCATGGCCGGCCACGCGGTGGCCCGGTTCGCCCAGGCGGAGGACCTCGCCATCCCCTTCGCTACCCAGGAGCCGCCCAAGGGGGAAGCGGAGGGCGAGGGGCTGCTGTGGGCCTATTCCCTGCGCCGGCTCATGCGTCCCTCCCGGGTGCAGCTGGCCCCCGAGCCCCATAGCGGCCTGGGCCTGCACGCCTACGCCCAGGCCACCAGCCCCCTGCGCCGCTACCACGACCTCGTGGCCCACCAGCAGCTGCGCGCCCACATCACCGGAGGCCGGCCCGCCGATCGGGAAACCCTGGATCAGCGCATTGCCGGCGTGGGCGAGCGGGTCCGCGCCCTCCGGCGCTCGGAGCGCCTCTCCAACCAGCACTACAAGCTGGTGTACCTGCTGCAGCGCGGGGAGTGGCAGGGCGAGGGCGTGGTGGTGGAGCGCCAGGGGGCCAAGGGGCGGGTGCTGATTCCTGAGCTGGCCCTGGAGACCAACGTCACCCTGCCCAAGACCACCCAGCCCGGCGCCGAGGTGGTCCTCCACCTGCTGGGCGTGGACCTGCCGGCCCTGGAGCCGCGTTTCCGGGCCGAGGAGGCCGCCGGCTGACCCGGCCCCCTTCCTCCGGGCGAGGCGAGCGCCCTCAGGACTTCGGCGCCTCGCCCCCGGTCTCCTCCGCCACCAGGCCCTGGATGAGGAAGCCGAGGTGGTCCAGGCCCTCCTGGAACTCCCAGAAGAAATTCCCCTGGGCCTCCTCCCCCTCGGGAACCTCGACTTCGTTCCATTGCTCCCGCAGGTCCCGGGCGTCGGCCTCCGGGGTGTCCGACTCCATGAGCAGGGTGGTGTAGAGCTGGGCGACGGCGTAGTTGAGGGCCTCGATCTGGCCGCGGTTGTCCGCCATGGCTGGCCTCCTGGATTGGGTTCGGGCGGAGGGCCTATTCCACCAGGAAGGGGGCCGGTGCGCCAGGCGGCCCGCCGGCTTCCCGCGTTCCTTCCAGGCTCGAATGGGCCTCCCCGCATGCAACCTCCCCGCCCCGCCTATGGCCCAACCAGTAGGAAGGGATCGATCCGAAGGAGTCCGCCATGGCCGAAGTCCGCAACCAACCCGAGGCCGTGGACGAGCTGCGCCAGGAGCTGGCCGCCCACCGGGCGGTGCTGGCCAGTCTCGCCACCCAGCTGATCCTCAACGCCGACAACAAGCATTCCATGCTGGAGCAGGTGTTCACCGAGGCGCTGGACAACGTGGAGCGCGCGGTGGAGCACGACGACCCGCACCGGGAGGCCATCATCGCCCGCGTGCATGATATGGCGGATCTGGTGCAGCACGGCGAATAGGGCGCGAATCCCTCCATACTGGCCGCACCGTCGCGGTCTGGAGGACCGCTCCCACAAGTAGTGGATCGTTGAATCCCCTACCCGTACCGGCCGCCGAGCAGGGTGGCGTTGCCGCCCACGGCGGCGATGTTGTCGGTGACGGTCTTCTCGTGGAGGAAGGGGGTCAGGTAGTGGGGGCCGCCGGCCTTGGGGCCGGTGCCCGACAGGCCGCGGCCGCCGAAGGGCTGCACCCCCACCACCGAGCCGATGATGTCGCGGTTGATGTAGACGTTGCCGACGTTGGCCCGCTCGGCGATGTGGCGGGCGGTCTCCTCCACCCGGGAGTGGACGCCCAGGGTGAGGCCGTAGCCGGTGCCGTTGACGGCGTCGAGGACGCGATCCAGCTCCCCGGGGCGGTACCGGACCACGTGCAGGATGGGGCCGAACACCTCGTCGGGCAGGTCCTCGGGCTCGGCAAGCTCGTAGACCCGCGGCTCGAAATAGCTCCCCGGCGGCGCCTGGCCGGTGGGCTCCGCCCAGCCCACCAGGCGGGCGCCACTGTTCACCCGCCGGGCGTGCTCCTCCAGGCCGGCGCGGGCGGCGTCGCTGATCACCGGCCCCACGTCCGTGTCCAGGCGGGCGGGGTCCCCCACCCGCAGCTCCCACACCGCCCCGGCGATGGCGTCCAGCATGGCGGGGGCCACCTCCTCCTGGAGGAACAGCACCCGCAGGGCGGAGCAGCGCTGCCCGGCGCTGTTGAAGGCGGAGCGCACCACGTCCCGCGCCACCTGCTCCGGCAGGGCGGAGCTGTCCACGATCAGCGCGTTGACGCCCCCGGTCTCCGCGACGAGGGGCACTAGCGGGCCGTCGCGGGCGGCCAGGGCGCCCTGGATGGCGCGGGCGGTGGCGGTGCCGCCGGTGAGGGCCACCCCGGCCAGGCGCGGGTCGGACAGCAGCGCCGCCCCCAGCTCGCCGCTCGGGCCGGGCAGGAACTGCACCGCCCCGTCCGGCACCCCCGCCTCCGCCAGCAGCTCCACGATGCGCATGGCGGTGAGGGGGGTGGCGCGGGCGGGCTTGGCCACCACGCTGTTGCCCGCCGCCAGGGCGGCGGCGATCTGGCCGGTGAAGATGGCGGCGGGGAAGTTCCAGGGGCTGACGCAGAGGAACACGCCCCGGCCCTCGCAGCGCAAGACGTTGCGCTCCCCCGTGGGGCCCGGCAGGGGCCGCTCGGCGAGCTGCTTCCGCGCGGTGACGGCGTAGTAGCGGCAGAAGTCGGCGGCCTCCCGTACCTCCGCCAGGGCGTCGGGAATGCATCGTCCGCCCTCCCGGACGATGCGGGCCATGAGGCCGGCGCGCTCGGCCTCGATGCGGTCGGCGGCCCGCTCCAGGATGGCGGCGCGCTCCTCCACGGGGGTGCGGCTCCAGTGGGGGAAGGCGGCCGCCGCCCCGGCCATGCCGGCCCGGGCCTGGTCCGGGCTCGCCTCGGCTACGGTGCCGGTGACCAGGCGGTGGTCGCCGGGGGAGCGCAGGGTGCGGTCGGTGCCCGGTCGCCGCTGGCCGTTGATGCGGGGAGCCGCGCGCCAGGGGGCTCGCGCGAAGGCCGCCTGGAGGGCGCTGTCCAGCTGCGCCAGCACGTCCGGGTCGTCCAGGGGCAGGCCCGCGGAGCTCTGGCGCTCGGCGAACAGGTCCCGGGGCCGGGGCACCTCCGGTCCCTCCGCGCGGCCGGCGCGCCAGGTCTCCACGGGGTCCGCCAGGACCTCCTCCGGGACGGCCTCCTGGTCGGCGATGCGGTTGAGGAAGGAGGAGTTGGCCCCGTTCTCCAGCAGCCGCCGTACCAGGTAGGGCACCAGCTCGCGGTGACCGCCCACCGGGGCGTAGACCCGGCAGGGCAGCCCCCAGCCGTCCACCACCTCGTTGTAGAGCCCCCGGCCCATGCCGTGCAGGCGCTGGAATTCGTAGTCGTCCCGCTCGCCCATGAGCTCGGCCACGGCGGCGATGGTGTGGGCGTTGTGGGTGGCGAACTGCGGGAAGACGCCCTCGCCCAGCTCCGCCAGCCGGCGGGCGCAGGCCAGGTAGGAGATGTCGGTGTGGGACTTGTGGGTGAACACCGGGTAGTCGGCCAGGCCCTCCTGCTGGGCCCGCTTGAGCTCCGTGTCCCAGTAGGCCCCCTTCACCAGCCGCACCGGGATCCGGGCGCCGCGGCGCGCGGCCTGCTCCCCCACCCATTCCAGCACCGGCAGGGCCCGCTTCTGGTAGGCCTGCACCGCCAGGCCCGTGCCCTCCCAGTCGGCCACGGCCGGGTCGCGGAAGGCGATCTCCAGCACGTCCAGGGTGGGCTCCAGGCGCTCCGCCTCCTCGGCGTCCACGGTCACGGGAATGCCGGCGGTGCGGGCGCGCTCCAGTAGGTCGACGAGCCGGGGGGCCAGTTCCTCGCGCACCCGGCGCCGCTGGGTGTAGACGAAGCGCGGATGGAGGGCGGACAGCTTCACCGAGATCCCCGGCCGGGCCGGCAGGAAATCTTCCCGCCCCGCCACCACCCCGGTGGCGTAGATGGCCTGGCGGTAGGCGGTGATGTAGCATTGGGCGTCGGACTCGCTGACCGCCGCCTCGCCCAGCATGTCGAAGGAATGGCGAAAGCGCCGGTTGTCGCCGGTTCGGGCGCGCTGCAGGGCCTCGCCGATGTGCTCGCCCATGACGAACTGGCGGGCGAGGAGGTGCATGGCCCGCTTGAGGGCCTGGCGCACCACGGGCTCGCTGCTGCGGCTCAGCAGCGAGCCCAGCAGACTGCTGGGGGCCTCGTCCAGGCCGGCCCCCAGCCGCACCAGGCGCCCGGTGAGCATGAGGCCCCAGGTGGAGGCGTTCACCAGCAGCGACCCGCTGTGGCCCAGGTGGCGGTCCCAGGCGGCGCTGCCCAGCTTGTCGTGGATGAGGCGGTCCGCGGTCTCGGGGTCGGGGATGCGCAGCAGCCCCTCCGCCAGGCACATGAGCAGCACGCCCTCGCGGTTGCTCAGGTCGTACTCGTGCAGGAAGCGGTCGAGGGGGTTGGGCTGCTCGCGGGCCCGCTCGACCAGGGCCCGGCCGCGCTCCAGGATGCGCTCCCGGGCCGCCCCGTCGAGGGCGGCCTGCTCGGCCAGCACGGCAACGGCGGGCTCTTCGGGGGCCAGATGGGCGGCGGTGACCGCCCAGCGCGCGGCGTCCCGCTCGGGCCGGTCCAGGCCGAGGATGGGGGGCATGGCCGCTCCTTCCGGCGGAGGCTCTATCTCCCCAGGGTGGGCCGCCCGCCCGGGGCTGGCAACTCGCGACGGTCCCGTTGGGGAAGAGTGGCTCCCCTTCCGGGCAAAATGGGAGTAAACACAAAGTGCTTAGGGGTTAGCGAGGGTTGACCGCGGGCGCCCAACAAGGAAAAGTATAGGGTGGCTGCGGGAAGCCGCTTGCCGCAGCCAAGTTACGCCAACCAGGAGGGAAATATGTCGGAAAGCAAGTTAAGCCGCAGGCACTTTCTCCGCAACGCGGTGCTGACCGTGGCCGCCCTGCCCGCTACGGCGGCGCTGGTCAACCGGCAGGCCTGGGCCGCGGACCGGGTGGACCCCGAGGGCTCGCAGGCGAAGTCCCTGCATTACAAGCACGATGTCGAGGACGTCGATCACGAGAAGTACGAGGAAGGCCAGCTCTGCAAGAACTGCCAGTTCTACCAGGCCGGCGAGGATGATGAGTGGGGTCCCTGCACCATCTTCGGCGGTGACGAGGTGAACGCCAACGGCTGGTGCACTTCCTACGCCCCCAAGGGCTGAAGGCCGGCCCCCGGGCCATCCCGGGCGCACCACGCGGGACCGGCCCGGTCCAGGGCCGGGGCCGCGGTGGCCACCGGTTCCCGGGGACCCCGGGCTCCCTCCATTTCACTCCCCGTTCGGGTCGATGATCCGGTACAGCGCGGAGTAATCCGCCTTTTCAAATCCCTGCATCTCCGCCTTCTCCAGGATGCGGCCGATGGTCTGCATGAGGGAGGAGTCGAGTCCGTCCTTCCGCGCCGCGTCCTCCATCAGGTAGACGTCCTTGAGCAGATGGGTCACGGGGAAGTTGGGGTTGTCGAAGTCGCCCTCCAGCATGCGCCCCAGCTTCTTGTCGAAGGTGGGCGCGTAGAGCGCGCTGTCGCGCAGCACCTCCATGAACTGCTCCACCTCGAGCCCCTCTCGGCGCACCAGGCCGAGGCTGAGGGCGAAGGAAGTGGTCAAGCCGGCGATGAGCTGGTTCATGGCCAGCTTCAGGGCGGCGGCCTGGCCCACCTCGCCGATGTGCTGGGGCTTGGGGCCGAAGGCGTCGAGCAGGGGACGGGCCTCCTCGAACTGGGCCTCCGTGCCGCCGAACATGAGGATCAGGCTGCCGCTCTTGGCCTCGGGGATGGAGCCGAGCACCGTGCATTCCATGAAGCTGCCGCCGGCCTCCTCCACCCGCTCGCGCAGGCTCCGCGCCTCGTGGGGGGCGATGGTGGCCATGTTGACCACCTTGCGGCCCCCCAGCGCCGCGCGGGACCGCTCGTTGAGGAGGACGCCCTGGATGGCGGCGGCGTTGGCCAGCATGGTCACCACCCAGTCGGCCTCCTCCAGGGCCTCGTGCGGGTAGGGGGCCACCCGCGCGCCTTCCTCCGCGAGCGCCCGGGTCTTCTCCGGGCTGCGGTTCCACACGGTGACCCGGTGTCCGGCCTCCAGCAGGCGCCGGGCCAACGGCTCGCCCATCAGGCCCGTGCCGATCAGCGCGATGTTCATGAGCCCACCCCTCCTCGTTGTCGTCCTTCGACCGCGGGATGGTCCCATTTTTTCCACCGCTCCCGCCACAGGCCGGGAACGTCCCCGATCGGCCCGGATGGCCGGGTAAGGGGGCACCCCCCGGGCGTTCCGTGGGCGGGGATGGTATGGATGGGGGAAGCAACCGCGGGGTGACCGATGCAGCCGAGCCTCAAAACCGGCCTTCATTTCGGACTCACCTCCGGGGTGATCACCACCCTGGGCCTGGTGGTGGGCCTGCATGCGGGGACCCATTCCGAGCTGGCGGTGATCGGCGGCATCCTCACCATCGCCGTGGCCGATGCCCTCTCCGACGCCATGGGCATCCACGTCTCCCGGGAGGCGGAGGACATCTACCTCACCGGAGAGCTGTGGATGGCCACGGCGGCTACCTTCGTGGTCAAGCTGGTGATCGCCGCCACCTTCCTGGTGCCCGTGCTGCTCCTGACCCTGCCCGGGTCCATCGTGGTCAGCGTGGTATGGGGGCTGGGGCTGCTCGCGGCCCTGAGCTACTGGATCGCCCGGTCCCGGCATGCCGCACCCTCCCGGGTGGTGCTGGAGCACCTGACCCTGGCCGGGGCGGTGGTGGTGACCACCCACTTCCTGGGCGCCTGGGTCCATCGCTTCTTCGGGCCCCTGTAGCCTGCCTCTCTCCCGGAGCGGTTCCCGGCCGGGCCCGCTTGACCCGCGGGGCGGACCGGAGCAGAGTCGGGACCGAATATACGTTCTAGTCCGGTTCCGCACGGGAGGACCCATGGCCCAACCTGCCCCGCGCCGCCTACCCCGAGGAGGACTGGCGGGCCCTGCAGGAGAAGACCTTCTCTTACGACTTCACGCCGGGCGACAGCGGCTGCGAGGCCTTCCGCAAGACCGAATGCGCCATCGTCGACCTCGGCAACCGCCCCCGGGACTGACCCTCACGACGCGGTGAGACGGAGGGTCCCCGCCCCGTCCCGGGTGGCGGCCGTGCCCAGCCCCTTGCCCAGGGAGGTGAGGAGGTCCGCCAGCCATTGGGCGTCCTCGGGGTCCGCGTCCACGGTCCGGAAGCGGTGGATCCGCATGGGCCGCATGGCCATCCGCACGAGGCGCCCGGTGGCCGGATCGAGCTCCGGGAAGTACATGAGGGACAGGTCGTCGCGGAAGGGGGCGTGCCCGCCGATGCCCTCGTAGTCGTTGAGGAAGTCGCCGCAGCCGTACAGGATCAGCTTGTCGCGGTAGCGCTCCACGGGGCGGACGTGGTGGGAGGAGTGGCCGTGGACCAGGTCCACGGCGGCCTCGTCGATGAGGGCGTGGGCGAGGTGGCGCTGCTCGGTGGGCACGTGGTAGCCCCAGTTGGAGCCCCAGTGGATGGAGGCCACCACCACGTCGTCCGGGCCCTTGATGGCCGCCACCTGCTCGGCCACCTGGGCCACGGCGCGCTCGGCGCGGTCCGGCAGCAGCCAGACCCCGGGCCGCTCGGCGGTGGCGGCCCACTCCGCCGGTATGCCGCTGGTCTCCGAACCCATGGCGAGGAAGATCACCCGTCCCTTGCCCGGCACCCCCAGGACTACCGGCGCCTGGGCGGCCGCCAGGCGCTCCCCCGCCCCCGCCGACGCCACCCCCAACCGGTCCAGCGTGGCCAGGGTCTCGTCCAGGCCCGCGTAGCCCCAATCCAGGACGTGGTTGTTGGCCAGGGCGCAGGCGTCGGTGCCCGCCGCGGGGAGCAGCGCCGCGTTGTCCGGGTGCATGCGGTAGTTGATGCCCTTGCCCCGCCAGTAGTCCGCGCTGCGGGTGACCGCCGTCTCCAGGTTGATGAGGCGCCGGTCCGGGGCGAAGGCCTCCAGCCAGCCCAGGGCGTCCCCCCACACATAGTCCGGCGCCACCCCGCGCGGGATGGGCCCGGCCTCCCGCTCCGCCAGCTCCACGTAGTCGCGGGCGTCCGTGATGTAGGGCTCGTAGAGGCGCGGCGGGCAGCTGGCGGCAAGGATCTGGTCGATGCCGCGTCCGGGCATGACGTCGCCGCAGAGGAAGAGGCGGATGGCGTCGGGGGGTGCGCCCATGGCCGCTCTCCGGGCAGGGGCCTAGGCCCCATTGCACACCTATGCCGGGGGCGCGCCAATGCGGGGAAACGGCGAACGGCTCAGGACGGGGAGAGCTCCTGGTGCACGCTGGTCTCCACCTCCTGGACGGGCGCCAGGACGCCGTTGGCCGAGTCGCGCAGCATGCGCTCCCGCATGGCGTCCAGATAGACGGCCAGGCGCTCGCGCAGCTGGGGCCGCAGCTCCTCCTCGGTGGCGTTGTGGTCGTAGACGTCCCAGACCAGCAGGCCGACGAGCGCGGCGGCGCCCAGCAGCCGTCCGCCCACCCGTCCCCCGGTGCGGGCGGCCTGGCGGCCGCCGGCGCGGGTGACCCGGCCGCGCAGGGCGCCGCCCACC
>NZ_JBKGZG010000010.1:0-62235 GCF_046545655.1 Thiohalorhabdus sp.
CAGGATCGCCAGCAGGAGGAGGAAGGCGGCAGCGGCTCCATCCTCCACACTGCCGCGGTGGTGGGCTACGACTTCTGGCTCGGCCAGCGCAACGAGCTGCCCGACCAGGAATGGGCCTACGGCGCGACCATCAAGTACTTCGGCGGCTCCCCCGAGAGCAACCGTCTCGGCCTGGGCGTCAATTGGATGCACAGCACCCTGGACGTCTCCTCCCCGATAGCCGCCGATGACCGGTCCTTCTCCGACGAGCTGGAGCTCGACCGGGTCGGAGTGGACCTCTACTACGGCCTGCCCGCCAACGACCGCAACGAGGTGCCCTACTTCCTGGCGGGCGGGGGGCGCCTGACCGCCGAGGGGGACACCGCCGCCGGCGAAACGGACAGCGTCCAGGAAACCTTCTGGCAGGTGGGCATGGGCATCATCAACGGCGATTCGCAGAACACGGCCTTCGCCCTGGAGCTGAAGTACATCGGCAAGGCCGGCACGGAGATCCGCGAGGACAACGGCATCATCGAGCTGTCCATGTCCCTCGGCTACAACTGGTAGCCCGGAGTCCCGTCGCGGGAATTCCTGTCCACGATTTCGGTTGCAGTCCGGGAGGCGGGGCAAGGCCTCCGGGCTTCAAGGGTGCCTGCCCTGTGGGCATCCCTTCAGGCGCACTCCATTCTTGCCCCGCCTCCCGGGCGTTTCCCTTGGCTAGGAATTCCCGCAACGGGCGCTAGACCCGCCGCCACACCAGGGTCCGGTTGTTGGCGGGCATGGCGTGGTCGGCCTCCAGATGCAGTCCCACGCGCCGGCCCAGGGCCTCCAGCTCCCGCAGGTCCCGAATGCCGCTTGCCGGGTCCCGCTGACGGAGCATGGCGTCGAAGCGGGCGTTGCTGCCGCTGGTGTGCTCCCCGCCGTAGGCGAAGGGCCCGTACAGGCAGAAGGCGGCCCCCTCCCCGAGGATCCCCGCCACCCCCGCGAACATCCGCTCCAGCTGCGGCCAGCTCACGATGTGGGCGGTATTGGCGGAGAACACCCCGTCCGCCTGCCCCACCGGCCACGGCTCCGCGTCCAGATCGAGCACCAGCGGCACGCGCACGTTGGGCAGGTCCGCCTCCGCCAGCCAGGCCCGGATCCCCGGCAGGTTGTCCGCAACGTCGGTGGGCTGCCAGGTGAGATGGGGCAGATGGCGCCCGAAGTGCACCGCGTGCTGGCCGGTCCCGCTGCCGATCTCCAGTACGGTCCCCGCCTCCCGGAAGACCTCCGCGAGCACCTCCAGGATCGGGTCCTTGTTGTTCTCACAAGCCTGGGAGAACGGCTTTTTCATGGGATCCTTCCTAAGGGGGATGGGGAAAGGGGATGGGGGCCGTCGGGAACCGGGCTAGGCACCGGCGCCCAGCATCAGGGCCCCCAGCAGGTACAGGGACAGCACCACCACGCTCTCGAAGCCGATCCGTCCCGGCCCCAGGCGCTCGCGACGCAGCAGGCCGAGCACCAGCACCCCGGCCATGAGCATGGCCAGCGCGGCCAGGGCCGGCTCGCGAGGGCCCATGGCGTGGTAGATGGAGCCTTGGCGGTAGGCCATATCCGCGACGGCGGCGAAGAGGGTATCAAAGGCGTTGCCCCCCAGCACGCCCCCCACGGCCAGAGTGAGGGCACCGCGCCGCACCGCCGCCACCGAGGTCACCAGCTCCGGCAGGCTGGTGGCCACCGCCACCATCAGGGCCCCCACCACGCTCTGGCTGATGCCCGTCAGCTCCGACAGGGACTCCCCCGCGCGAGTCACCCCCCAGCCGGCCACGGAAACCACCAAGGCGGCAGCCAGGAAAGCCCCCCACAGGCCAAGGAGGGAGCCACGCTCCAGGTTCTCCGCGTCGGGCTGGTCGGTGCGGGTGGCGGCGGTCCGGCGGGGATGCCACATGGGCTCCTCCCGGCTCTCGGCCACCAGGTAGGCACCGTATCCATAGGCCACCAGCAGGATGGGGCTGACGGGATGCACGCCCAGAATGCTCGTCTCGGGCCCCAGGACGGCCACCAGCAGGCCGCCGAGGAGAACCACCAGCAGCACACCCCACATCATGTTGGGCAAGGAGGCGGCGGCGTGCTCCAGGTTGGCCCGCCGGTAGGCCAGATCGGCGACGGCCAGGAAGGCGGTCTGGACGGCGATGCCGCCGAGGGCGTTGGACATGGCCAGGGAGGGGTAGCCGTTTGCCGCCGCGGTTACCGATGCGATAATCCCCGGCAGGGAGGTGCTGGCCCCGAGGAAGACCGCCCCCACGAAGGCCTCGCCGAGGCCGGTGCGGTCCGCCAAGCGGTCGGCGAGCCCCGCCAGGCGCACGCCCACCACGGCGATCACCAGGGCGCCCAGGCCGAAGACGGCCAGGCTGAGGCCCAGGGGCCAGACCTGGCTACCCACCTTCGCCCCCGCCACCGGCCTGCGCCAGCCACCGGCGAACGCTTGCCCCCGTCCAGAGTCCACCACTAAGGACGGAGCGGCCCTCCCCCGCGGTCCGCGTAACCGCGATCCGCCTACCCACAGCCCTGCCCGGAGCGCTCCACGTGATCACCATTGCCACCTTCGATAACCAGGCCCTCGCCCATATCGCCAAGGGGCGCCTCGAAGCGGAGGGCATTCCGGCCGAGATCGCCGACGACCATCTGATCCAGACGGACTGGCTCTACGGCGTGGCCCTCGGCGGGATCAAGGTCCAGGTCCCCGAGGCCCACGCGGCCCGCGCCCACTCCATCCTGGAACAGGATTACTCCGGGGAGCTACACCCCGAGCCGGAGGAGGAGCCAACGGTCGCGGAGGAGCCCCGCCCCATGGATCCCTTGGCCAACGACCCGGCGTCCGCGCCGGATCATGGCACGGACGTGGGCAAATGGGCCGCCCTGGTGCACCTCGCCGCCTTCGCCGGCCTTTTCGTTCCCCTTGGCAACCTCCTGGGCACCCTGTTCGCCTGGCTCGGACGCCGCGGTGTGGCTCCCGAGGTGGACCGGGCGGGCCGCGAGGCGGTGAACTTCCAGATCAGCATCACCCTTTACGCCCTGGCCGCGCTGGCCATGGCCAGCCCGTCGGTGGCCTACCCCGTTATCCTGGGCCTGTTCTTCCTGGATACCATCCTGGTGCTCTATGCCGCCCTGCGCGCCCACCGCCACCAGCCCTTCCGCTATCCCCTGACCATCCGCCTGCTTACCTGACCCCCGGGCGTCACCCGAAATCCCCTTTTCCATCAGCCTCCTCGCTCTGTGCCGCTGGAAAGTTGATTGAATTGATCAGGATCATGGACCGCCCCGAAAGGTGCACGGAGGATACCGGAAAACCCGATACGAAGGAGGGCGTTTCCATGCCGTGCCGAGCTGATTTCCCGCCGCCGGATACCGGGAGGGACCCATCATGAGCGAGGCCTTCACCAAGTCCATGGCCCGGAACATCTTCTACGGGGGGAGCCTGTTTTTCCTCCTCCTGTTCCTGGCCCTGACCTTCGACACCCACGGCACCATCCCCGAACGCGTAAACACCGCGGAGCTTACCGAGGAGGTGGCGCACGGCAAGGAGGTCTGGGAGGAGAACAACTGCACCGGCTGCCACACCCTCCACGGGGAGGGCTCCTTCTACGCCCCGGAGCTGGGCAACGTCTACACCCGCCGCGGTCCCGAGTTCATCAAGAGCTGGATCAAGGCCCAGCCCACCGGCGCTCCGGGACGCCGGCAGATGCCCAATTTCGACCTCACCGAGGAGGAGCTGGACGCCCTGGTGGCCTTCCTGAAGTGGGCCGACGAGATCGACACCGCCGACTGGCCGCCGAACGTGGAAGGGTAAAGGAGTGCCGACCATGCAGTACGCCTCGCAATCCGTCGCCAAGCCCTATTTCGTAGCCGCCCTCGGTCTGTTCGTGGTGCAGATCGTTTTCGGCCTGATCATGGGCACCCAGTACGTGATCGGGGACTTCCTGTTCCCCGCCATCCCCTTCGACACCGCCAAGATGGTCCACACCAACGCCCTAATCGTCTGGCTGCTGCTGGGCTTCATGGGGGCATCCTACTACCTCGTCCCCGAGGAGTCGGAGACCGAGCTGCACAGCCCCGGGCTGGCCATCGCGTTGTTCTGGATCTTCGTGGTGGCGGTGCTGTTGACGGTGGTCGGCTATCTGACCATGACCTACAGCAACCTGGCGAAGATCACGGGCAACGAGTACTGGCCCACCATGGGCCGGCTGTACCTGGAGCAGCCCACCATCACCAAGGTCGGCATTGTCGTCGTAGCCCTGGGCTTCCTCTACAACATCGGCATGACCGTCCTGAAGGGCCGCAAGACCGTGGTGTCCTCGGTGCTGCTGATCGGCCTGCTGGGGCTCGCCGGCCTGTTCCTGTTCGCCTTCTACAACCCCGACAACCTGGTGCTGGACAAGTACTACTGGTGGTGGGTGGTGCACCTGTGGGTGGAGGGCGTGTGGGAGCTGATCATGGCCTCCATCCTGGCCTTCGTGCTGATCAAGATCACCGGCGTGGACCGCGAGGTGATCGAGAAGTGGCTGTACGTGATCATCGCCGTGACCTTGATCACCGGCATCATCGGCACCGGCCACCACTACTACTGGATCGGCGCCCCCGAGTACTGGCAGTGGTGGGGCTCCATCTTCTCCGCCCTGGAGCCGATCCCCTTCTTCATGATGGTGGTGTTCGCCTTCAACGTGGTGAACCGGCGCCGGCGGGATCATCCCAACCAGGCCGCCACCCTGTGGGCGCTGGGCACCGCCGTGATGGCCTTCCTGGGCGCAGGGGTGTGGGGCTTCATGCACACCCTGGCCCCGGTGAACTACTACACCCACGGCACCCAGATCACCGCCGCCCACGGCCACCTGGCCTTCTACGGCGCCTACGTCCTGGTGGTACTGACCATGATCTCCTACGCCATGCCGCACCTGCGCGGCCAGGGAGACGCAGCCAGCGACCGCGCCCAGGTGATGGAGATGTGGTCCTTCTGGCTGATGACCGTTGCAATGACCTTCATCGTCCTGTTCCTGACGGCGGCCGGCATCCTGCAGGTCTGGCTGCAGCGCTACGGCGCCGACCCCATGCCGTTCATGCAGGTCCAGGAGGAGGTGGCCCTGTTCTACTGGGCCCGGGTGCTTACTGGCCTGGTGTTCCTGACCGGCCTGATCGTCTACCTGGCGAGCTTCTTCGCCAAGGGCGAGCCGGCCACCAAGAAGGCCGCCGCTCAAGCGGCCAGCTGATACTACCGCCACGTCCGGAGGGGCGTCTGCCCCTCCGGGCCCTTCTTGGGACGGATCCACCGCGAAGCCGCAGGGGTGCGACGGGGCCGCAATGGTTCGCCTTCCCCCCGAGCGGCGATTTCCGGCCTCCGCCGTGGCCGGACCCCGCCGCCCTCTGCGGCTCCGCGGTGGATCCCACAAGGGAAGCGCCCATGCGCACCGATCCGCAGCCCGTGGCCGCCGGCCTGCGCCGGCACCCGCCGGGCGACCTGGCCATGTGGGTGTTCATCCTGGCCGAGCTGCTGGTGTTCGGGGTCTTCTTCGCCGCCTACGCATTCGCCCGCGCGGCCCACCCCGAGCTCTTCAACCAGTATCAGGCGAACCTCGACCGTACCGGCGGCCTCATCAACACCGCCCTGCTCCTCACCGGAAGCTACTTCGCGGTACGGGCGGTGGGCGCCATCCGCCGCGGCGGGGCCACCGCCTGCCAGGGGTGGCTGCTGGCCGCCCTGGCCGCCGGCGGGGCCTTCCTGCTGGTGAAGGGCGCCGAGCTCGTCCACCACTACGGGGAAGGCATCCGGCTCTCCACAAACACCTTCTACATGTTCTACCTGTCGCTCACCGGCTTCCATTACATGCACGTGATCATGGGCATGGTGATCCTGGCGGCGGTGGCCGCCAAGGCCCGCGCCGGCGCCTACACCGCCGCCGAGCACACCGGCGTGGAGACGGGGGCCGCCTACTGGCACATGGTGGACCTGGTGTGGCTGATCCTGTTCCCACTCGTCTACGTGATGCGGTAACCCCATGAAACGATTTGCCCGTTCCACCGTCCCGGAGCCCGCCCCCACGGCCACCTGGCTCCTCCTGCTGGCCCTCACCGGGGTCACCTACGCCATCGGCGAGCTCCATGTGGAGGGCCCGGTCCTGATCTTCGGCGCCCTGGGGGTCGCCTTGCTCAAGGGGCGCCTGATCGCCTGGCGCTACATGGAGCTGGCCCGCGTGCAGCCGCTCTGGCGCCTGGTGGTCGGCGCCTGGCTGGCGGCCGTGGGCGGCCTGATCGCCACCGCCTTCCTGCTGGCCGGAAGCTGACCCCATCCCGGAGGATCCCGATGCCAACGCAAGCCTTCGCCGCCGCCACCCCGGACACCCCCTTCTACCGCCCCCAGGGGCGGGAGGCGGAGGTGTTCCGCCACGCCCACCGCAACCAGCTTCCGGTGCTCATCAAGGGGCCCACCGGCTGCGGCAAGACCCGCTTCGTGGAGCACATGGCCGCGGAGCTGGGCCGGCCCCTGTACACCGTGGCCTGCCACGACGACCTGTCGGCGGCCGACCTGGTGGGCCGCCACCTGATCGGCGACGGCGCCACCTACTGGTCGGACGGCCCCCTGACCCGCGCCGTCCGCGAGGGCGGGATCTGCTACCTGGACGAGGTGGTGGAGGCCCGCAAGGACACAACCGTGGTCCTCCACCCCCTCTCCGACGACCGCCGCATCCTGCCCATCGACCGCACCGGCGAGACCCTGCAGGCCCCACCGGAGTTCATGCTGGTGGTGTCCTACAACCCCGGCTACCAGAACCTGCTCAAGGGCATGAAGACCAGCACCCGCCAGCGGTTCGTGGGGCTGCGCTTCGGTTTTCCCGAGCCGGCGGCTGAGCGCGACATCGTGGTCACCGAGACGGGGCTGGACGCCGAGCGGACCGACCAGCTGGTGGAGCTGGCCAACCGCATGCGCCGGCTGGAGGACCACGACATCGAGGAGGCCGCCTCCACCCGTCTGGTGGTCCACGCCGCCACCCTTATCCGCGACGGCTTCGATCCGGTGGCCGCCTGCGAGAACGCGCTGGTGGAGCCCCTCAGCGACGACGTCGAGACCCTGGACGGGCTCATGGAGGTGGTGCATGCGGTCCTCGGCGGCTGAGCGTTCCGCCCCCAACGACCGCCGGCTGGCCGTCTGGGCCGAGGCCCTCTACCTGGCCAACCTCCTGCCGGCCCCGGTGCTCGGCTTCGGCCTCCTACTGTGGTTGTTCCTCACCCGAGGCCGAACGGCCTCCCCGCTGGCCGCCTGCCACCTGCGCCAGGCGGTGGCGGCCAGCGTCTGGGCGGGGATCCTGATCGGTGCGGCGGCCCTGCTCATCGTCGCGATCGGCGGCTTCGACCGGGCCGGGACCTGGGTGCTCCTGGTCCTGTACGTCACCTGCGTGCACTCCATGTTCATCCTGCTCGGGGTCATCGGCCTGACCCGTGCCATGGCCGGCCGCCCCTTCCGTTATCCCCTCATCGGTCCGCGCTGCGGGGCGGAGTGACGCGGCCGGGCGTTGACCGCGGTCAACGCCCGACCCGAACGGTCGGGATTATGCTTGGGTCCAGATCTGGACCCCGTACGGGAGGAAAGCGATGGGCACGCTGCAGGATCACCGGCGACTGACCCGGCTGGGCTTCTTCGCCCTGTTCGTGCTGGCCCCGGCCCTCGACCTCTTCCGCATCGACCTAACCCAGGGCCACGCCATCCTGTTCGGCCAGGACTGGACCCTGGGCCTGGGCCCCTTCGTGGCTGGCGAGGCGAGCGCCCTGGAGGCGGGCTGGAACCTGTTCTGGCGCTTCTTCCTCCCGGTGTTCGGCGGGGCCGCCCTGTTCCTGCTAGTGGCCTGGCGCTGGGGCCGCCTGTACTGCGGTTGGCTGTGTCCGCACTTCTCGGTGGTGGAGACCGTCAACGGCCTCATGGAGCGCACCATCGGCCGCCCTAGCCTGTGGGAACGCAAGCCCCTTCCAGCGCGCAAGGCCGACGGTAGCCTGCGCCGGAGCGACCGCCGTTTGTGGCCCTTGACCCTGCTGGTCGCTGTCGGCTTCGCCCTCCTGTGGGCCGTGGTGCTGCTCACCTACCTGCTGCCGCCGGCGACGGTGTACGGCAACCTAGTCACGGCGGATCTGACCCGCAACCAGGCCCTGTTCATCGGTGTGGCCACCACCCTGTTCCTGATCGACTTCCTCGCCGCGCGTCACTTCTTCTGCCGCTACGGCTGCGCGGTGGGCCTGTTCCAGAGCCTGGTTTGGATGGCCAACCGCCGGGCCATGGTGGTGGGCTTCGACCGCGCGCGGGCCTCGGCCTGCGCCTCCTGCAACGCCGCCTGCGACAACGCCTGCCCCATGCGGCTGAACCCGCGCACCATCAAGCGCCACATGTTCGCCTGCACCCAGTGCGCCCAGTGCATCACCGCCTGCGAGACCGTCCAGGCGGACAATCCCGCGGGCTCCCTGCTGCGGTGGGTGGACGGGGATTGCGCCCTGGACGTCTCCGCCCACGATTTCGGCCGCCGCCCCGCGGTGCCCCCGGACTGTTTCCGCTCGGACCGGACCGCCGCGGGCCCGCGCATCGTCTACGAAGACTGAGGAAGCCCATGGATCCCGAAGAGGAAGTCGGCAAGGTCTGGGACCGCCTGATCAAGGGCGCCGCGCGAACCGCCTACCCGGAAGCGGCGGTGACCCTGGACGGGCTCCGCCCCCGCATCGGCCTGCTCTTCCGCGCCCTCGGGGGCGATCCCGGCCTGTCCATCGAGGCCGCCGGCGCCGAGCCCCATGACGCCCGGCGCAGCCTCCTGCAGCGGGTCGCGGGCAGCCACCGCCGGGTGGAGCTGGCCTGGGCGGACGCCGAGGCACTGCGCTTGCCGGAACGCATCGACCTCTTCCCCGAGCCGGAGCGCAACCGAGACCTGTACCTGTGGCTCGCCGCCCTGGCGGCCCTGGACCGCACCACGGAGGGTCCGGCGGGCTGGGCGCGGGGGCCCTGGCTGACCACCCGCGCCCTGGCGCGTCTGCCCGGGATGCGGACGCGTTACGCCCGCCTGGTGGAGGCCTACCTGCCGCTGCGCCCCGACCCTCGGCGCCTGCCCACCGACGAGGCCGCCGCGGAGCGGGCCATCGGGGAAGCCCTGATCGAGCCGCGCCGGCCCCTGGCCCTCCCCGCGGCCCGGCGCCCCCCCTACCCTGTGGCCCTCTGGCTGCACCCGCACCCACCCCACTGGGACGAACCCCGGGCGCCGGGAGGGGACGACGGCGAACCGGCGGACCCGGAGGGCGAGGGCGAGACCCGGGCCCTGGAGGACCGCCGGCGGCGCCGGGGCCAGCAGGTGGCCATGCCCGAGCGGAACAGCGGGCTGCTCCTGTTCCCCTTCGACAGCATCCTGAGCTGGTCCGAATTCCTGAATGTGGACCGCCCCACCGAGGAGGACGAGGACCTGGACAACGCCGCCTCGGCGGCCGACGACCTGGACCTGCTCTCCCTGGCGCGGGACAACCGCCGCTCCGCCTCGCGCCTGCGCTTCGACCTCGACCTGCCGAGCGCGGCCAACGACGACACCCCGCTGGGATCGGGGATCCTCCTGCCCGAATGGGACTACCGGCGGGGGACCCACCGGCCCGATCACTGCCGGCTGCAGCCCCTGGTGGCGTTGGAGGCCGAGTCGACCCCCCTCCCCCCCCACCTGCGCCGGACCGCCCGACGGCTGCGCGCCCAGTTCCAGCAGCTGAACCCCGTGCGTACCTGGAACAAGGCCCAGCCCGACGGCACGGAGATCGACCTGGACGCCTACCAGCGCTTCGCCGCCGAACGCGCGGCCGGACAGGCCAGCGGCGAGCCCGCCCTGTACCAGGACCTGCGCCCCGGCGACCGCCAGCTGGCCTGCCTGCTGCTCGCCGACCTCTCCCTGTCCACCGACACCTGGGTGAACCGCGAGGCCCGGATCATCGACGTCATCCGCGACAGCCTGTTCCTCTTCGCCGAGTCCCTGGCGGCGACCGGCGACGCCTTCGCCCTGTACGGGTTCTCGTCGCGCAAGCGGGAGCACGTGCGCTTTCACGTCCTGAAGGAGTTCGGGGAGCGCTACGGGGGGGAAGTACGCGGCCGGCTGACCGCCATCAAGCCGGGGTTCTACACACGCATGGGCGCGGCCCTGCGGCAGGCCACGCACCTGTTGGAGAAGCGCCCCGCCGAGCAGCGCCTGCTGCTGCTGCTCACCGACGGCAAGCCCAACGACATGGACCAGTACGAGGCCCGCTACGGGGTGGAGGACACCCGGATGGCGGTGCGGGAGGCCCGGGCGGCGGGGCTGCAGCCCTTCTGCGTGACCATCGATCGCGACGCCGAGGACTACCTGCCCCACCTGTTCGGCAGCCAGGGGTTCGTAGTGATCCGCACTCCGGAGGAGCTGCCCCGCCGGCTGCCGCAGCTCTACGCCCACCTCACGCAGTAGAAAACGGTCCGAAGGAGTGCACTTGTAGGAGCCCGCTTTAGCGGGCGAGTCCTTCCGGAGCACCGGTGCCCGCTTGCCCAATCGCCCGCTGAAGCGGGCCCCTACCTGGACCTTTTCCAGCCACCCGGGCCCGGGTGTCAGGCCTGGGCCAGCTCCGCGCCCTCCTCCACCGACACGGACACCATGCGGCTCACGCCCGGCTCGGCCATGGTGATGCCCACCAGCTGGTCGGAGGCCTGCATGGTGATCTTGTTGTGGGAGATGACGATGAACTGGGTGGTGTCCGACATCTCCCGCAGCAGGTCGCCGTAGCGGCCCACGTTGGCGTCGTCGAGGGGCGCGTCCACTTCGTCGAGGACGCAGAAGGGCGCCGGGTTCAGCTGGAACATGGCGAAGGTGAGGGCCACCGCGGTCAGGGCCTTCTCGCCGCCGGAGAGCAGGTTGATGGAGGCCACCTTCTTGCCCGGCGGCTGGGCCATGACATCCACTCCGGTCTCTAGAGGGTCCTCGTCGGTCATGGCCAAATAGGCGCGACCGCCCCCGAACAGGCGCGGGAACAGGGTGCGGAAGTTGGCGTCCACCGCCTCGAAGGTCTCCCGGAAGCGGTTGCGCGTCTCCGCGTCGATGCGCTGGATGGCGCTCTCCAGGGTCTCCAGGGCCTCCTCCAGGTCGGCCGCCTGCTCGTCCAGGTGGGCCTTGCGCTGCTCCACCTCCTCGTGCTCCTCGATGGCGGCCAGGTTGACCGTCCCCAGGGCGTCGATGGCCTTCTGCAGCTCGCCGCGGCGCCGCTCCAGGGCCTTGGCGTCGGCGTCGTCGGCCAGGGCGGCCAGGCAGTCCCGTGGCGTAGTGCCCGCCTCCTGGATGCGGGCCTCGGCCTCCTCCAGGCGCACCTCGGCCTTGTTGAGGTTCTGGCGCTCCTCCTCCAGGTTGTTGCGCCGCCGCTCCACCTCGGCCTCCGCCTCGGTGCGGGCCTCCTGGGCCCGGCTCAGGGCCGCCTGCGCCTCCTCGGCCACCTTCCGCCGCTCGGCGAGCTCCCGCTCCGCCTCGGCGCGCGCCTCTAGCGCCGCTTCCAGGCGCTCCTGTACCTCCTCGGCGGGCGCGCCGCGCTCCGCCAGGCGCTCCTCCAGCTCCCCCAGGCGCCGGCGCCGCTTGTCCAGCTCCTCGGTGGCCCACTGGGTGTGGCGCTCCGCCTCGGCGCGCGCCGCCTCCAGGCTCTGCAGCCGGGAGCGGACCTGGCCCAGCTCCTCGCGGGCCTCCCGCTCCCGGGTCTCGGCCTCGGCCGCGGCGGCCTGGGCCTCGTTGCGCTCGCGCTGGTACGCCTCCAGGGAGCCGCCCAGCTCGCGCTCGCGCTCGCGGGCCTGGGCGGCCGCCTCGGCGGCCTCTTCCTTGGCCAGCCGCTCGCTCTCCTCCTCCTCGGCGAGCTGCTCCAGCTCGCTGCGCAGGTGCTCGCGCCGCTCGGCGAGCCGGTCGGCCTCCGCCCGCTGGCGGCTCTCCGCCTCGCGGGCATCGCGTACGGCCTCCTCCGCCTGCTCCACCTCGGCGCGCGCCGCCTCCAGGCCCTCGCGGGCCTCCTCGTGGGCCGCCTTGGCCGCCTCCAGGCGCTCCTCCGCCTCGGTGACCCGGCCCTCCTCGGTGGCCAGGCGCTCCTCCAGGCCCTCGATCTCCCGGCGGCGCTGCAGCCAGGAGGTGCTGGCGTCCCGCTCGCCGCGGTTTACCACCACCCAGTCGCGCCCCACCCGGTCGCCGGCGGGGGTGACGAAGTAGGCCCCAGGGGGCAGGTCGCCGGACCGGGCCAGGGCCGCATCCAGGTCCTCGGCGGCGTGCACGCCAGCCAGCCACTCCGCCACCACCGGACGCAGTCCGGCCTCGCATTCCACCCGGTCCAGGAGGGTTCCGGCGGCCTCGGCGCCTTCATCCTCCGTCGTGGGCCGCACCGCCGGGAAGCGGCCCCCTTCGCGCTCCCGCATCCAGTCCAGGAGGTCCTGCCATTCCGTGCCCTGCGCCACCAGGGCGTTCAGGCGCTCGGCCAGGACCTCCTCCACGGCGGACTCCCAGCCCGGCTCCACGCGCAGGCGACCGCCGAGCAGGCGCTCGCGGTCGTGGCCCACGCGCTCCAGCAGTTCCCGGGAGGCGGCATCCAGGTCCTCGCCGCGGCGCTCCAGGGCCCGCAGGGACTCCAGCTGCGCGGCGATCCGCTCGCGCTCGTGGCGCCGCTCGCTGACCGCGTCGGCGGCCTCGTCGCGCTCCCGCTCCCGGTCCCGCAGGGCGGTCTCGGCGGCCTCCAGCGCCTCGCGGACGGCATCGCGCCGCTCTTCGGCTCTAGCGCGCCCGGTCTCCGCGCTCTCCGTGTCCACTTCCCCCGCCTGGCGCTCCAGGTCGTCCCGCTCCCCCTCCCGGGCGGCCTTGCGCTCGCCGATGGCCTCCAGGCGCCGCTCCGCCTGCTGGACCCGCTCCTCCTGGAGGCGCGCCTCCTGGGCGGGGCCCTGGACCGCCTCGCGGGCCTGCTGTTCGGCCTCCTCGGCGGCGCGCAGGCGCTCCCGGGCCGCCTCCAGGGCCTCGGCGGCCTGCTCGTGGCGCTCGGCCAGCCGCTCCACCTCCTCCTTGAGCCCCTCCTGCTCCCCGGTGGACTCCTCGATGCGCGTGCGGTGCTCGGCGAGGCGCTCTTCCAGCTCGGCGATCTCGGCGCCGGCGGCGTCCCGCTCCTCCTCCAGGCGCTGGCGCTCCTGGCGTGCGTGGTCCTGCTCCCGCTCCAGGGCGGCGATCTCCGACTCACGGGCGTAGTAGCGGCCCTGGGCCTCGTTCACCGCCTCGTTGGCCTCCTCATAGGCCACCCGCTGGCGCTCCGCCTCGGCTTCGGCCTCGGTCACCTTGCTGCGGGCGGCCTCCAGCTCCGTCTCCAGGTGGCGCACCTCACCCTGCTTGGCCTCCAGGACCCGCTGCTGATCGCGATAGCGCGCCCCCAGGAGATGGTGGTCCACCTCGCGCTGCTCCTGCTTGAGGGCCTTGTACTCCCGGGCCCGCTCGGCCTGCTCGCCGAGCTTCTCCAGGCGGTCCGCCAGCTCGCCACGCAGGTCCTCCACGCGGTCCAGGTTCTCGCGGGTCTGCTCGATACGCCGCACGGTCTCCTTGCGGCGCTCCTTGTAGCGGGTGACGCCGGCGGCCTCCTCCAGCATGAAGCGGCGCTCCTCGGGACGCGCCTCCACGGTGCGGGAGATCATGCCCTGCTCGATGATGGCGTAGGCCCGCGGCCCCAGGCCCGTGCCGAGGAATAGGTCGGTGATGTCCTTGCGCCGGCAGCGGCTGCCGTTGAGGTAGTACTCGGAGTTTCCGTCCCGGTCCACCGCCCGCTTGACGCTGATCTCGTCGTAGGCGGCGTAGGGCCCGCCCAGGACACCCTCGCGGTTGTCGAAGACCAGCTCCGCCACCGCCCGGCTCACCGGGGCCCGGTTGTCCGAGCCGTTGAAGATGAAGTCGGTCATGTGGCCGCCGCGCAGGTGCTTGGCGGAGCCCTCGCCGAGGACCCAGCGCACGGCGTCGACGATGTTGGATTTCCCGCAGCCGTTGGGCCCCACCACGGAGGTGATGCGGGACGGCAGGGGGATGGTGGTGGGGTCCACGAAGGACTTGAAGCCCGATAGCTTGATGCGCCGCAGCTTCATGGGCGGGGAGGCCCCTCCTTTTTGGGGTGCGGTTTGCCCGTGCCGAGCCAGGCAGCGTTCGCCTCAGGGAGCGATGCCCCTCAATCCGGCGCCCCCTCCGGGGGCTCGCCGTATTCGATGCGGTGCAGATCGTCGTCGTCGTAGCCCAGGTAGTGGCCGAGCTCGTGGATCAGCGTGTTGCGCACGCAGTCGGCCACCTCAATCCCGTGATCCCGCGAATACAGCAGGATGGCACGCCGATAGAGGAAGACCTGGTCGGGCTCGGCACCGGCGTAGTGGCTGCCCCGCTCCGGCAGGGGCAGCCCGCGGTACAGGCCGAGCAGCTCCAGCGGATGGCCGAGCTCCATCTCCCGACTGGTTTCCGGGTCGGCCTCCTCCTCCACCAGGATGGCCACGTTCTCCACCGCCCCCCGGAATTCCGGGGGGAGCTCCGCGATGGCCGCCTCCACCTGCTCGGCGAACCAATCCATGTCGTCGCTCTCGATACCCATGGGCGGATGGTAGACTCAATGCCCCTGATACGGAAACCCGGAGCAGCCATGCCCGCCGCGCCCGATCCCGAATCCCGTGTGTCCCTGCTGCGCCGCCTGGGGGCCGCCCTGTACGACGCCCTGATCTGCCTCAGCCTGATCCTCGGGGCGGGCATTCTGTTCACCCTGCTCATGGGGGGCACCACAGAGAACCTGCGCGGCCCCGGGCCTGCCGGCCGCGCGCTGCTGTTCACTCTCTGGGTCCTCCTGCCCCTGGGCTACTTCCTGATCTCCTGGACCCGGGGCGGCCAGACCATCGGCATGCGGGCCTGGCGGATCCGACTGGTGACCGAGGCCGGGGAGCCCGTGCCCCCGGATCGTGCCCTGCTGCGCTTCCTGATCGCCCTGCCCGCCTGGCTGGCCGTCGGGCTAGGGGTCCTTTGGTCCCTGGTGGATCCGCAGCGCCGCACCTGGCACGGCCGCCTCTCGGGGACCCGCCTGCAGCGCCTGCCCAAGGACACTCAGCGCGCTCGGTAAAGCAGCACCCCGCCAGCGAGACCGAAGACGGCCACCGGCAGCCAGGCCGCCATCACCGCCGGCAGCGCTCCGGCCGCGCTGAGCTGACCGGTGAGCACGTTGCTGGCATGGAATGCAAACCCCAGGGCGATGCCCGCCAGCAGCCGGCCTACCCGACCGCCGCCGCGCGTGTTCAGGGTCACGAAGGGGGTGGCCACCAGCACCATGACCAGGGCGGCCAGGGGCATGGTGATCTTCTGCCACAGGCTGAAGGCGAGGCCCCGAACCGGTTGGCCTTGCTCCCTCAGGTCGCCCACGTATTCCCAGAGATCCGTGAACGGCATACGCTCCGGGGTCTTGCCGAGATCGGCAAGCACCGAGGGCTGGATGCGGAAGGGCATCACCCCCCCCTCCTTGGGCGTCGGGGCAAGCTCCTCCGTGGAGACCCCCCGGGCCCGGTGCAGCCGCCAGCCGCCGTCCTCGTGCACCATGGTTCGCGCCTCCACCATGGCCTGCAGCATGCCGGTCTCGTCGCGCTGGAAGATCCGCACCCGGCGCAGTTCCTGCCCGGATCGGGCCACCCGGGAGGCGGAGACCACCCAGCGGCCGTCCTGGAACCAGATCCCGCCCCCGGGGAGCCAGCGCCCCTGCCGGGAGCCCTTCACCTGCTCGTCCACGTACCGGTCGGCCATGTAGGTCAGCTGGCCCGCCACGCTGTCGTTCAGCACGAAGGTCACCACGGCCACCACCGCCCCGCCCAGCAGCAGCGGCCGGGCCACCCGCGGCATGCTCAGACCACCGGCCCGGAGAGCGGTGAGCTCGGCGTTGCGCGCCAGCTCGCTAAGCAGCACCAGCGTTCCCAGGAGCACCCCGAAGGGGGCCATCTCCACCAGAATCCCCGGCGCCCGCATGGCCAGGTAGACGAGAAGCTGCCCCACGCCGAACCCGCCCTCCCCCAGCTTGCCGCTATAATTCAGGGTTTCCGAGAGCAGGTAGATGCCCGTAAGGAGGAACAGCATCAGACCGGTGCGGCCGAAGAAGCCCACCAGGAGGAAGCGGTCCACGGTCTTCATGGGGTGTCCTTCCGAGCCCGCCGGGGCCGGGGAAGCAGCCCCCCTGGCGCAGGCAGCAGGGGACGGGAATGGACCCGCTGTCGGAGCAGATGAAGCGCCAGGAGGAGGGTGGGCACCGGCATGGCCCACAGCAGCCAGTGGGGCGGCACCTCGCCCCGGCCCGCCCACTCCTCTACCACGATCAGGCCGTTGTGGTAGGCGAGCACCAGCATGGCTCCCCATAGCACGCCGAAGGACCGGCCCTGCCGGCGGTTTTCCACCCCCAGTGGAAGGGCCAGCAGCAGGAGGATGGGCAGGCTGAGGGGCAGCGCCAGGCGCCGGAACAGCTCAGTGCGGTTGGGAATGGCGTCCTCTCCCTCCCGGGAGCCGGCGAGCAGGGCCGGGGTCGGCATGGCCTCCCGGCCCAGATCCCCGGACTCCACCTCGGCCAGGGATTTGCGCACCCGGTAGCGGTCGAAATGCATGACCCGCCCGTACTCCTCTCCCGCGAGGCGGGCCTGGAAACGCAGCCCGTCACGGAATACGGCCTCCACCCGGCCGTCCTCCTGATAGCGAAGCTCTCCCTGCTCGGCGGTAATGGTGGCGGCGGGATCGGCATCGCCGTCGTGGAAGAACACCGGACGCATATGGCCCTCCGGCCCCCGGCGATCGAAGTAGAGCACCCGCCCCCCGGGGAATTCGTTGAATTCCTCGGGCTGCACCAGGCTGGTCAGGGCCTGGCGCTGGAACTCGGCGGTGGCCCGTTCCAGACGCGCCTCACCGGCCGGCTCGGCCCACAGGGTCAGCCCCGATTCCAGTACGGCCCCGACCAGGGCGATGACCACCACGAGTGGCAGCAGGTTGTACAGGCCCACTCCCGCCGCGCCCAGGGCGTCCATCTCGCTGTCCATGCACAGCCGGGAGATGGTGGTCAATAGCCCGAAAAAGAGGGCCAGCGGCAGGGCCAGGCTCAGGATCTTGGGCACCGCCAGCCCCAGGAGGGCCAGGATGGCCTCCCCCGGGAGCTCGCCCTGGGCCATATCCTTCAGGAAATCCAGGCCCTTGGCCAGCAGCATAAGGAAGGTCACCAGGACAAGGATCAGGAAGGCCCGCCCCACCACTTCCATCCCTACGTAACGGTGGAGCACCTTCATGGGGCAATCCCTTCCATTGCCCCGGTTCCGAGGAGGACGACGCCCACCCGGGGCCACCAGGCCGCGCTCGCCTCCCCGGAAGCGGTAGCGGGCGGCCGCGGAGCAACCCCAGCGCAGGAAGGGTTAATAGCCGAAAATGAAGACCGGGACATGGACAAAGGCTCAACCGCCGGATTACTGGACAGAATTCAACAAAACAGACCTTTACCGGTCTTTCCAGGGAAGATAAACTGAAATCTCCAATTTTCCCGAAAAGGCCCGTCCCGCCCGGAGGCGGGGTGGAAGCCCCTTGCCATCTTTCCGGGTCAGCGAAGGAGTCAGGCGATGGAAGTCTTCATCAAGAGCGGCAGCCCCGAGAAACAGCGAACCGCCTGCGTGGTAGTGGGCGTCTTCGAGCCCCGGCGGCTCTCCCCGGCGGCCCGGGACATCGATCGGGCCACGGACGGCTATCTGACGAAGCTCCTTCGCCGCGGAGACCTGGAAGGGCGCCAGGGGCAGTTCCTCATGCTCCACAACCTGCCCAATATCCTACCGGATCGTGTCCTCCTCGTGGGCATGGGCAAGGAGCGCGACCTCGACGACAAGCGCTATCGGGAGACGGTGGAGGCCCTGGTCAAGCACCTGGACGGCACCGGCTCCATGGAGGCGGTGGTCTACTTCCCCGAGCTCCACGTCAAGGGCCGGGAGATCGAGTGGAAGGTGCGGGCCGCCACGGAATCCGGGGCCCTCGCGCTCTACCGGTTCGACCAGTACAAGTCGAAGGCGGAGAAGCCGCGCCGTCCCCTGCGGCGATTGACCTTCTGCGTGCCCCGCCGTAGCGACCTCCGGGACGGCCAGGTGGCGGTGGACCGGGGCCTCGCCTACGCCAACGGGGTCATGGAGGCCCGCGACCTGGCCAATCAGCCGCCCAACGTGGCCACCCCCGCCTATCTGGCCGAGCGCGCCGGGGAGCTCGCCAAGGAGTGGAACCTGGGGCTCACCGTGCTCGACGAGAAGCAGATGGAGGAGGAAGGCATGGGGGCCTTCCTGGCGGTGGGCAAGGGCTCGGCGAACCCGCCCCGGCTGATGGCCATGGAATACCAGGGCGGGGTCAAGGGCGACAAGCCCTACGTCCTCGTGGGCAAGGGGATCTCGTTCGATTCCGGCGGCATCTCCATCAAGCCCGCCGCGGCCATGGACGAGATGAAGTACGATATGTGCGGCGCCGCCGGCGTGTTCGGCATCATGCGCACCATCGCCGAGCTGCAGCTGCCCATCAACGTGGTGGGTGTGGCGGCGGCGGCGGAGAACCTGCCGGACGGGCAGGCCTACCGCCCCGGCGACATCCTCACCTCCATGTCCGGCCAGACCATCGAGGTTATCAACACCGACGCGGAGGGCCGGCTGGTCCTGGCGGACACCCTGACCTGGATCCAGCGCTACGACCCGCGGGTGGTGATCGACATGGCGACCCTCACCGGCGCCTGTCTGGTGGCCCTGGGCAAGAACGCCGCGGGGCTGATGGGCAACAACGACCGCCTGGTACGCGAGCTCATGGACGCCGGCGACGAGACCGGCGAGCGGGGCTGGCAGCTGCCCCTCTGGGACGACTACCAGGAACAGCTAAAGAGCAACTTCGCCGACATGAAGAACGTGGGGGGCCGGGAGGCGGGGACCATCACCGCCGGCTGCTTCCTGTCCAAGTTCACCGAGGACTACGAGTGGGCCCACGTGGACATCGCCGGGGTGGCCTGGAAAAGCGGGGACGACAAGTCCGCCACGGGCCATCCGGTCCGCATGATTAGCCAGTACCTGGTGGAGCGCGCCGCCGGATGACCACCCGGGTGGACTTCTTTCGCCTCAGCGGGAAAGGCGAGGACCTCGTGCCGCGCGCCGCCTGCATGGTGGCGGGCAAGGCGTACGGCTCGGGCTACGGGGTGCTGCTGCTGGCGGGCTCCGAGGCCCTGCTGAGCGACCTGGATACCCGCCTGTGGACCTACCGGGCCGGCAGCTTCGTCCCCCACGCCCGTCGCGAGCGCCTGGACCCGGAGGCCCCGGAACCGGTGGTTCTGGCCCCCGACTGCGCCGATCCCGGCGGCGCCCAGGTCCTGGTCTGCGCGAGCCCGCCCCCCATGGAATGCCTGTCCGGCTTCCGGCGGGTGGCCGAGTTCGTCCCCCCCGACCCCGCAGGCCGCGAGGCGGCGCGCAGCCGGTACCGGGCCTACCGGGAGGGCGGCTTCGATCTGCACGCCCACGACCTGCGGGTCAATTGACAGCCGGCGTTTCCCGGCCCGATACTGATCGCCCCACTTCCCGGATCGCGGTTCCAAGGAATCGAGCATGGCGGATCAAGAACGCAACCAATCGGCTTCCCCCGAGCAACCGGGTCAGGGTGCCGACTCGGACATCAGCATGGACGAGATCCTGACCAGCCTTCGCAGCATCCTGGAGGAGGACCAGGCCGCAGCCTCGGAATCCCCCGCCGAGTCCGGGTCCCGACAGGACCCGGACGATGGGGAGGAGCTCCTGCTCACCGAGGTGGTGGAAGAGAATCCGGCTCCATCGTCCGCCGAGTCCTTCGACTCCGCCGGGCAGGAGGACCCCCAAGGCGACTCCGACGGCCTGGAGGATCTCCAGCTCGACGGCCTCGACGATCAGCAGGAAGAGCCCCCCGCAGCCACCTCGACGGTCCATGGCCTGTTCGAGGAGCGGGAGCCCAGGGGAGACGCTGCGGAGGCCCCGGAGGCCTCCGGTCCCGAGCTCGATCCCGGCGGCTCCGGGACCGAGGCTCCCGCCGAGGGCCCGGCATTCCCCCTCAACGAGGAGCCCGCCTCTTCCGCCCCGGAGGCCCCCTCCCGAAGCGACGCCGGGCCCTTCCCGTTCGGCGGGGATACAGCCACCGAGGCCACCGGAGACGCTGCCGAAGAGCCCTCCCCCATCGTCCCCGGACCGGCCACGGAGGCCGGCGACCTGGAGCTCCCCGGGGAGCCCGCCCTTGATGCCGCGGAGGCCCCGACACCGGAAGCCGGTCCGGCCTCGGCAGCTCCGGCATCGGCTTCCGAGCCTTCCCCAGCGGTCCCTCCCGCGCCGGAAGTGGACGAGGCCGCGCTGCGGGAGACGGTGGAGCAGACCGTGAGCGAGCAGGTGGCCAAGGCCACCGCCGACCTGGACTCCGCCCTGGCCGCCGCCCTGGAACCGATGATCCGGGAGACCCTGGAGGGCTATCTGCAGCAGCGCCTACCCGAGCTTTTGCGCGAGCTGGCCGAGGCGGAGATCGAGCGCATCAAGCGGGGGGAATAGCGCCGGACCGCCCCCTGAGCCGTTTTCCAGCCCCTCGATCCGCCGGATCGGGGGCTTTTTGGTTTCTCCGTCCGGATCCGGGGCCCTCTCCCCGACCCGGACCGCAACCCGCATTCAATGGCGTGGGCGCCCCGACGAGGATTCCATGACGCAGCAACCCGATTCCCTGCCCAAGACCTACGACCCCAAGGAGGTGGAGACCCGGTGGTACACCCACTGGGAGGAAAGCGGTTACTTCAGTCCCGACCTGGAGGCCGAAGCGCCGTCCTTCGCCATCATGATCCCGCCGCCCAACGTCACGGGCACGCTGCACATGGGGCACGCCTTCCAGGACACCCTCATGGACGCCCTGACCCGCTACCACCGCATGCGCGGCCACCGCACTCTGTGGCAGCCGGGCTCCGACCACGCCGGCATCGCCACCCAAATGGTGGTGGAGCGCCAGCTGGAGCAGGAGGGGCAGACCCGCCACGACCTGGGGCGGCAGGCCTTCGTGGAGCGGGTCTGGGAGTGGAAGGAGACCTCCGGCAACGTCATTACCCAACAGCTGCGTCGTATGGGCGCCAGCTGCGACTGGTCCCGCGAGCGCTTCACCATGGACGCCGGCCTGTCGCGGGCGGTGAACGAGGTCTTCGTGCGGCTGTTCCACGAGGGGCTCATCTACCGCGGCCAGCGTCTGGTGAACTGGGACCCCGTGCTGCACACCGCCATCTCCGACCTGGAGGTGGAGTCCGAGGAGGAAGCCGGCCACCTCTGGCATTTCCGCTACCCGCTCAGTGACGGCTCCGGCCACGTTACCGTGGCCACCACCCGCCCGGAGACCATGCTCGGCGACCAGGCGGTGGCGGTGCACCCGGAGGACGAGCGCTACACCAATCTCATCGGCAAGACCATCCGTCTGCCCCTGGCGGAGCGCGAGATCCCGGTGATCGCCGATGAGTACGTGGACCCCGAGTTCGGCAGCGGCTGCGTCAAGATCACCCCGGCCCACGATTTCAACGACTACGAGATGGGCCGCCGCCACGACCTGCCCATGCTCAATATCCTCACCGAGGACGCCCGCATCAACGACAACGCCCCGGAGGCCTATCGCGGTCTGGATCGCTACGCGGCCCGGGAGCGGGTGGTGGCGGATCTGGAGGCGCAGGGCCTGTTGGAGGCGGTGGAGGACCACAACCTCATGGTGCCCCGCGGCGACCGCTCCGGCACGGTCATCGAGCCCTTCCTCACCGACCAGTGGTTCGTGAAGGTGGGCCCGCTCGCCAAGCCCGCCATCGAGGCGGTGGAGAACGGTGCCATCCGCTTCGTGCCGGAGAACTGGGCCAAGACCTACTACGAGTGGATGTACAACCTGGAGGACTGGTGCATCTCCCGCCAGATCTGGTGGGGCCACCGGGTACCGGTGTGGTACTGCGCCGAGTGCGACGGCGACCACCTCATGCTCCACGGGCTGGGCGACCTCGGCCAGGGCGGCACGCCCAACGACCTCAAGGCCCACGGGGTGCTGCTTGAGGAGGCCATCAACCAGGCGGAGCACATCCACGTGGGCTCCGGTGCCACCCCCATCGTCCCCGGGGAAGGGGGGCAACAGCCGGCGCAGTGCCCGCACTGCGGCAGTACCCACCTGATCCAGGACCCCGACGTGCTGGACACCTGGTTCTCCTCGGCGCTGTGGCCCTTCTCCACCCTGGGCTGGCCGGAGAAGACCAAGGAGCTGGAAACCTTCTACCCCACCTCGGTGCTGGTCACCGGCTTCGACATCATCTTCTTTTGGGTGGCCCGCATGATCATGATGGGCCTGAAGTTCATGGATGACGTACCCTTCGAGGAGGTCTACGTGCACGGCCTGGTGCGCGACTCCGAGGGCAACAAGATGAGCAAGTCCAAGGGCAACGTCCTCGATCCCCTGGACCTCATCGACGGCATCGACCTGGAGGCGCTGGTGGAGAAGCGCACCAGCGCCATGATGCAGCCGGCCAAGGCCAAGGCCATCGAGAAGATGACCCGCAAGGAGTTCCCCGAGGGCATCCCCGCCTTCGGCGCCGATGCCCTGCGCTTCACCTTCGCCTCGCTGGCCACCATGGGCCGGGACATCAAGTTCGACCTGGGCCGCATCGAGGGCTACCGCAACTTCTGCACCAAGCTCTGGAACGCCGCCCGCTTCAACCTGATGAACGTCACCGAGCCGCCCGCGGAGGACACCGCGCCAGGCTGGGCGGACCGCTGGATCGTCTCCCGCCTGCAGCGCACGGAGGCGGAGGTGGCCGAGGCCATGGCCGCCTACCGCTTCAACGACGCCGCCCATACGGTCTACGACTTCATCTGGCACAGCTACTGCGACTGGTATCTGGAGCTGGTGAAGCCCGCCCTGAACGGTGACGACGCCGCTGCGGCGGAGAGCGCCCGGCGCACCATGATCCGCGTCCTGGAAGCGAGCCTGCGCCTGCTGCACCCCTTCATGCCGTTCATCACCGAGGAGATCTGGCAGAAGGTGGCGCCCCTGGCCGGCAAGGCGGGCGCCACCATCATGCGCCAGCCCTACCCCGAGGCGGACGAAGGCCGCATGGACTCCGACGCCGAGGCCGAATTCGAGTGGCTGGAGGCCTTCGTCGGTGCGGTGCGCTCCATCCGCGGCGAGATGAACATCAACCCCAACCAGGCCATTCCCCTGCTGCTGCGCGGCGGCGGCGAGCGCGACCGCCAGCGGGTGGAGGCGCATCGCGCCCTCATCGACGCCCTGGCCCGGCCCGAGTCCGTGGAGTGGGTGCCGGAGGGCACGGAGCCGCCCCAGTCCGCCACCGGCCTGGCCGGCGACCTCCAGGTGCTCGTCCCGCTGGAGGGCCTGATCGACGTGGAGGCGGAGATCCAGCGTCTGGACAAGGAGCTGGAGAAGGTGGGCGGCGACCTGGAGCGCAGCCGCAAGAAGCTGGACAACCCCAGCTTCAAGGACAAGGCCCCGGCGGACGTGGTGGCCAAGGAGCAGGAGAAGCTGGCGGAATTCGAGGATCGCCAGCAGCAGCTCCAGGATCAGCGCGACCGGCTGGCGTCCCTAAAGGGATAGGGGGAGACCAGCCCCCCGCTCCGAATCCCCAATAATGGAACACGGAGGTCGCGGAGGGCACGGAGAAACCAACGGCCCACCACCTGCCCCACGATTTACCCGGGCTGCATGGCAGCCGTTCCCCCGTGTACTCCGTGACCTCCGTGGTTTCCAACCCTAGAAGGAGCCTTCTTCCATGCACACCGTGCCCCTTCCTCCCGCGGTAGTGCAGGACGCCGTGGCCCGTGCCCTCGCGGAGGACCTCGGGCCCGGCGACCTCAGCCTCGCCGCCGTCCCGGTGGACCGGGACGTGGAGGCCACCATTGTCGCCCGCGAGGAAGGCATCCTGTGCGGACGCCCCTTCGTGGAGGAGGCCTTCGCCCAGCTGGACGGCCGGGTGGCCATCCGCTGGCAGGTGGAGGAAGGCACGCACCTGGCGGCGGACGGTACGGTGGCCACCCTGCGCGGACCGGCCGGGCCGCTGCTGAGCGGGGAGCGCACGGCCCTGAACTTCCTCCAGGCCCTGTCCGGAACCGCCACCGCCACCGCGGAGATGGTGGATGCGGTGGCCGGCACCGCGGTGCGGATCCTGGATACCCGCAAGACTTTGCCCGGCCTGCGCAGCGCCCAGAAGTACGCCGTGCGCGTGGGCGGCGGCCACAACCACCGCCACGGGCTGTTCGACGGCGTGCTGCTCAAGGAGAACCACCTGGCCTGGGCCGGCGGGGTGGAGCCGGCAGTCCGGGCCGCCCGGGAGGCGACACCGCACACGGTGGGCATCCAGGTGGAGGTGGAGAGCCTGGAGGAATTCCGCGCCGCCCTGGCGGCCGGGGCGGATGCGGTGCTGCTGGACAACTTCTCCCTGGCGGACCTGCGCACCGCTGTGGCCGGGAACCGCGGCGGCTGCTTCCTGGAGGCCAGCGGCAACATCGACCTGGCCAACGTCCGCGAGGTGGCGGAGACCGGCGTTCACGCCATCAGCTCCGGTGCCCTGACCCGGGATCTGGCCAGCCTCGACCTGTCCATGCGCTTCGGCGACCAGACCAGCGGATAGCGGATCCTTGGCCGCCTCTTGCCGGCCCCGGCCCCGCAATGCTTCCATACTCGGCAACCCCCCGGGATCGCCGGGGGCCGGATGCGGATACCCGTTCAGCGGATCCCCCGACCCAAGCCGAGGCGCGCGATGCACTACAAGCTACTACTGGCCATTATCCTCCTGGTGCTGGTGCTGATCTTCGTGCTACAGAACACCACCATCGTCGACATCAACTTCATGGTCTGGGAATTCACCCTGTCCCGCGGGCTGCTGGTGCTCATAGTCCTTCTGGTGGGGGTTGCCATCGGCTGGCTCGGCCGGGCCCAGCTCGCCCACCGCGGCCGCAAGCAGAAGCGGATCTGGAGCTAGCTAACGGCCCATGGCCTCGCGGCGGTTGGCCACCAACAGGGCCTCCGGGACCCGGCTCTTGATGGCCGCGGCCACCTCCAGGCACATGCCCGGGGCGGGACGGAGCGAGACCCAGAGGAGGTTCAGGCGGAGGTTCAGGTCGGCGAAGACCACCAGGGGCCGGTAGGCGGCGAAGACGGCTTCGATCTCGGCGACCGTAGCACGCAGATCTGACTCGGGGCGGTCGCGCAGCCCCGGGATGAGCATCATGAAATCGGCCAAGGGCCGGCCTTCGGGGTCGCGCGAGGGAACCCGCTTCCAGAGGGGGGCGGAGGGCTGGGCCAGAAAGGCGCCCCCCGCCTCCGGGGGAGGGCGCCGGCCCCCAGGATCGAGCTTCATGGCTTCACGCTACCAACTCCCCGGCGCCGGACCAAGGCCGGGAAAGCCCCGGGCCCAGAGCCTAGTCCTCCTCCCGAGAGCCTAGTCCTCCTCCGATTCGGACTCTTCCTGGCTAGCCAGGGCCTTGCGCGCCTCCTTCATGAGCTTCTCCTGGACCCTTTGCGAAAGGTCCCGGCGGGAGCCTACCTCACGCAGCCCCTTCTCCAGATCGGCCACAGCCAATGCCTGCCAGGTGCCGCTTTCCTCACGATGCCGCCGGGCAATGTGGGATGCATTGATGGCGACATCCCCGGCCCTCTTCAGCAGGGCCTCCACCTCCGAGGACTCCAGTCCTCCGTCCTTTTCCTCCTCGGCCAGGGCCTCCTCGAGGGGTTCCTGGAGTTGGTCCAGCCGTTCCGCCATGCGGCTGGCCAGATCATCACGCGCCTTGCTATCGGCGCCGCTCCGCCCGGAAAGCGGACTGCCCTCCTCCTCCGAACGCCCGAAGCCCAGGACCGCCCAGGGGTCCTTGTTGGCCTCACTCACGATCCCGCGCCAGTTGTCCGGAAGACTGTCGGGGGCCGGCTGGGCCCGGAAGTCGGTCCCGCCACACCCCGCCAACAGCCCGGCCAACAACAGCCCGATGATCCACCGTCCGGTACGCGCCATGTTCCTCTCCTTTGGGGCAATCCGCGTTTCAGCCATCCTGGCGCCCTAGTTTGCCGAACTGTCCGACAGTGTCCAGGGCTCGGAAGACACCAGAGCCAGACAGAGGTCCATCACGTTGGTCCCTGTCGGTCCCGTCACGATGCGGTCCCCCAGGGCCTTCAGCAGGGGGCCGCTGTCGTGGACGGCTAGCGCCCGGGGAACGGACCACCCCGCAGCCTGGGTCCGGTGCCAAGTGGTCCCGTCCACCCAGCCTCCCGCGGCGTCGGTGGGCCCGTCGGTGCCGTCCGTGCCCCCGCACAGGACCCCGACCCCCGAGACCCCCGCCAGGTCCTCCGCCATGGCCAGGGCCATCTCCTGGTTGCGGCCCCCCTCGCCCGCGTTGGGTCCCAGGGCCACCGTGGTCTCCCCGCCCCACAACAGGGCCACGGGGGGCGGGGCCGGAGAACCGGTGCCGGCCGCCTCCAGGGCCACCGCCGCCACCGCCCGGGCCACCTCCCGGGCCTCGCCCTGGAGACGGCCGGTCAGGATCAGGGTCCCGTAGCCCCGATCCCGCAGCACCCTCGCCGCGGCTTCCAGGGCCTGACGGTTGCTTCCCACCACCACATTACGACTGTTGGGCAGCCCCTCCGGCGTCTCGGGCCGATGCCCGGCCCGACCCGCTTCCAGGTGGGAACGGAGGGAGTCCGGTATGCCCGCGAGACCGTCCAGGGCGGCCAGAGCCTCGCCGAAGGTGGTGGGGTCGGGGGCGGCGGGTCCGGAGCCGATAACGGCGGGCTCGTCACCGATCACATCGGACAGGAGGAGGGCGGTGACCCGCGCGGGCGCGGCGGCCCGGGCCAGCTGCCCCCCTTTGAGCAGGGAGCAGTGCTTGCGCACGGCGTTGATGGCCTGGATGGGGAGGCCCGCTCCCACCAGGGCCTCGTTGGCGACGTACCAGTCTTCCGGCGAAATGCCCTCCGGAAGGGCATCGACGAGGGAGGAGGCCCCTCCGGATACCAGGAGGAGCAGCTCGTCCTCCGCACCCAGGCCCTCTACGCGCTCCAAGACCGCCGCGCCCGCCGCCAGGGACCGGTCGTCGGGGCGGGGATGACCCGCCTCATGGAGGCGAATACCTGCCGGGCAGTCCGTGCCGTGGCCGTCCTTGGTAACCGCCAGCACCTCCCCGGGAGCCACCGGACGCGCAGCCAGGGCCCCGGACACCATGGGGCAGGCGGCCTTGCCGGCGGCGATCACCACCAGACGGCCGGTCGGGCGGGCCGCCTCCGGATGCGCCCGGAGCCATTCGACAACCCGGGACTCCGGCCCGGCGGCCGCCAGGCCGGCCCGGAAGGCCGCTTCCGCGTCTTCCCGCAGGGTCATCGCCTTCCCTCCACCGAGGTCGGCCCGTGTGTCTTCCCGAGGACAGTTACAAAACGGCTACAGTCCGGCCCGGGAAAGGGCCTGCTCCAGATCCGCCCGCAGGTCCACCGCGTTCTCCAGGCCCACGGAGATCCGCACCAGGCCTTCGGTGACACCGCCGGCCTGGCGCTCGGCCTCGGAGACCCGGGCGTGGGTGGTGCTGGCGGGGTGGGTGACGGTGGTCTTGGTGTCGCCGAGGTTGGCGGTGATGGAGGGGATCTTCAGGGCGTTGATGAAGCGGAAGGCGCCCTCGCGCCCGCCAGGCAGGTCAAAGGCCAGCAGGCCGCCAAAGCGGTCCTGCTGGCGTTTGGCCAGCTCGTGGCCGGGGTGGTTGGACAGCCCCGGAAAGCGGACCCGCTCGGCACCCAGGCGCTCGGCGAGGTAAGCGGCCACTTGCTCGGCGTTGTCGCAGTGGCGCTCCATGCGCAGCGACAGGGTCTCCAGACCCTTGAGGAAGACCCAGGCATTGAAGGGGCTCATGGTAATGCCGGCGGTGCGGAGGATGGGGAACACCTTGTCCCCGGCCAGCGCCTCGGGCCCCACCACCGCCCCGCCCACGCAACGGCCCTGACCGTCCAGGTACTTGGTGGCCGAGTGGATCACCAGATCCGCACCCAGCGCCAGGGGGCGCTGCAGGGCGGGGGTGCAGAAGCAGTTGTCCACCACCAGCCATGCACCCGCCTGGTGGGCGCGCCTGGCCAGGTCGGCGATGTCCGCCACCGCCATGCCCGGGTTGGAGGGAGTTTCCAGGAAGAACATGCGGGTGTGCTCGGTGACCGCCGCCGACCAGGCCTCCCCGTCTGCGGGGTCGACGAAGGTGGTGGTCACGCCGAAGCGGGAGAAGATGTTGTTGAGCAGGCCGGTGGTGGAGCCGAACAGGCTGTTGGAGGCCACCACGTGGTCGCCGGCATTCAGCAGCCCCATGAGGGTGGCGGTGATGGCTCCCATCCCCGAGGCGAAGGCGACGCCCCGTTCGCCGCCCTCCAGGCTGGCCAACCGCTCCTCGAAGGCACGCACCGTGGGGTTGGTGAAACGGGAGTAGATGTTGCCGGGACTCTCGCCGGCGAAGCGGGCGGCGGCCTCCTCGGCACTGTCGAAGACGAAGCTGGAGGTGGGGAACAGAGCCTCGCTGTGCTCCTTCTCCCCAGTGCGGTGGATGCCCGCGCGGATGCCGCGGGTCTCGAAATGGGCGTCCTCCTCGCTCATCCCGCCTCCTCCCGCAGCAGGCTCATCTGCTGGGCCTTCCCCTCGGGGGCCACCGGGTAGTCGTCGGAGAAGCAGGCGTCGCAGTAGCCCGGAGCGCGGCCGCCCATCCCACGGTAGAGCCCATCCAGGCTCAGGTAGGCCAGGGTCTCGCAGCCCAGGCTGGCGCGGATCTGCTCCTGGCTATGGGTGGCGGCGATGAGCTGGTCGCGGTCGGGGGTGTCGATGCCGTAGTGGCAGGGGCCGATGGTAGGCGGGGCGCTGATGCGCATGTGCACCTCCCTCGCCCCGGCGGCCTTCACCATGCCCACGATCTTGGCGCTGGTGGTGCCCCGGACGATGGAGTCGTCCACCAGGATCACCCGTTTGCCCTTCAGGACATCGCGCACGGCGTTGAGCTTCACCTTTACGCCGAAATGCCGGATGGCCTGCTTGGGCTCGATGAAGGTACGGCCCACGTAGTGGTTCCGGATCAGGCCCAGCTCCAGCGGCAGGCCCGATTCCTCGGCGTAGCCCATGGCGGCGGCCACCCCGGAGTCGGGCACCGGCACCACGACGTCCGCTTCCACCGGGTGCTCGCGCGCCAGCTCGCGGCCGATGGCCTTGCGGGCGTTGTAGACGTTGATGCCGTCGAGGGTGCTGTCGGGGCGGGCGAAGTACATGTACTCGAACACGCACATGCGCCGTGGCTGGGGCTCGAAGGGGAAGAGCGAGCGGACGCCGTCCCGGGTGATCACCACCATCTCCCCGGGCTCGATGTCGCGGATCAGCTCGGCGCCGATGAGGTCCAGGGCGCAGGTCTCGGAGGCGAGGACGTAGGCGCCGTCGATCTCGCCGAGGACCAGGGGGCGAAAGCCCAGAGGATCCCGGGCCCCAACCAGCCGGGATTCGGTCAGGGCCACCAGGGTGTAGGCGCCGCGCACCTCGCGCAGGGCGTTGGCGAGCCGCTCCTCCACGCTGGTCCCCAGGGCCCGGGCCACCAGATGGATGATCACCTCGGTGTCCATCTCGGTCTGGAAGATGGAGCCCTGGCGCTCCAGGTCCTGACGGAGCTGGGCGGCGTTCACCAGGTTGCCGTTGTGGGCCATGCCCAGGCCGCCGTGCTGGTAATCGATCACCAGGGGCTGGGCGTTGCGCTCCACGGAGGCCCCGGAGGTGGAATAGCGCACGTGGCCGATGGCGTGACGCCCCTTGAGGCGGTCCATGTCCTCGGCGCCGAAGACGTCCGCCACCCGGCCCATGCCGCGGTGGGTGTGGAACAGGGTGCCGTCGCAGGAGGTGACGCCGGCGGCCTCCTGGCCCCGGTGCTGCAGGGCGTAGAGCCCCAGGTAGGTGAGGTTGGCCGCCTCTTCGTGGCCGAAGACCCCGCAGACGCCGCACTCGTGGTGGAAGGCGTCGTCGTCGATGGTCACCGCGTGGTTCATGTAGTCACTCACCGCTTTCCAGACTGTTTTCGATTACGCGTTCCAGGCCTTCCCGGTCCAGGGCGTCCTTCCCCGCGTCCCGGGCCCGCTCCTGGAGGTCTTCCAGGGGCAACATGCTGGCATCGAAGTAGGCCCCGTACTCCGCCGGAAGGAGGCGGTGCAGGAAATTGGCCACCGGGTCCAGCCCCGGGCGCAAGTAGGCCTGCTCATACACAGGCGATTCCCCCAGCGGCGTCCCCCGCACCACTAGGACCACAACCCCCACCACCACGACTCCCCGCAGCAGCCCGAAAAACAGACCCAGACTCCGGTCGGTGGGCTTGAGACCCGCGGAGTGCACCAGCCGGTAGGCAAAAACCCCCACCAGGGAAGCCGCCAGCAGGGTGAGGAAGAATAGCAGCAGGAACGCGGCGACGGCACGCACCTGGGGATCGGCGATGGTCTCCCCCAGGGCCCGGGCCAGAGGAGAGCCCAAGCGGGCCGCCACCATCACCGCCAGTACCCAGGCGGCCAGGGAGAACACCTCCTTAACGAACCCGCGCCACAGGCTGATGGCCGCGGAGCCCCCGATGATCACCAGCCAGAGAACGTCCAGGAGCGTCACGGGAAGGCGGTCCTTTGCTCGGCGGTTCCGGTGGGCGGTGGATTACGAGGAAGCCGAGCCTTCTTCGACTTCAATGACGAGGAGATCCTCGAAGCCCGCATCCTGCAGGGGCGACACCAGATCCTGGGCGTCTTCGCGGGTCTCCCCCCTGCCAACGACCACGCGGTGCCACCGCTGCCCATCCACCTTCGTGGTTACCACGGACACCTCATACCCCTCTTCGCGGAGGCGGTCGCGGAGCCCGCTTGCATTGCCCGAATCCTGGAAGGAGCCCACCATGACTCCCCAGAAGGGGGCATCCAGGCCCCCGGGGGCCTGCTCCCCGTCCTCCCCGTCCTCCCCGTCCTCCCCACCCTCCTGGGCGTCGGTCTCCTGCGCCGCCCGTTGGTCCGTTGGCTCAGGCTCCGACGGTTCCTTACGGTCGGTGGATTCGGCCTCCCCCTCGTCGGAGGCTTCCGCTTGGCCCCGGTCGCCCTCGGAGCCCTCGTTCGCCGAGTCCGGTAGAACCCGCTCCAGGGTGGCAGCAGGCGAGTCGTTGGAGGAGGGCTCGTCCCCCTCCTCAGCCGCCCGCCACCATTTCTCCTGGCCGTCGTCCCCCTCGCCAGCGTCCCCGCCCTCTTCCTCTCCCAGGGGATGGGTTACCGCGTCTCCCCCAGACGGGTCAGACTCCCCGTTGGTGCCGGGCGCGTCCCCCCCTTCGGAATCGGCCTCTCCCGGCTGGATTTCCACGACGCGGGCCTCGTTCGGCTGCTCCCCGCCAAACCAGAGGGGCAGGACCACCACGGCCACCACCAGGGCGACCACCAGGCCGCCGACGAACTTATAGAAGCGGGATCCTCTCCCGCCCTCTTCCGAACCCCGTCCATGACCCGCGCTCATTGCAGCGACCCTTCCTCCGGGGGCGGCTACCGCCCATCCCGGTCGAACCCATTCTCTAACGCCTCCAGGGCGGCAGCCACCATCAGAAAGCTGCCGAAGACCACGATCCGGTCCCGGTCCGGCCGCGCATCCCCACTTGCCGCCTCCAGGGCGAAGGCGGTATCCGGGAACGGCCCCCGGCATTCCATGGTTGATACCGGCGGGGTTCGGGCCAGCTCCTCTCCCGCCATGCCTCGGTTCCCGGGCATATCGCAAGGGTACCACCGGTCGGTAACCGCGGCCATGGACTCCGCCACGGCAGAGACGTCCTTGTCCTGCATGGCGCCGAACACTGCCAGAGTGCGTCCGGAAACCGGGGACGCCCGCAACAGATCGGCAAGGCCCCTCGCGGCCGCGGGGTTGTGCGCGACGTCCAGCCAGACGGGAACGGGGCCCGGCACCAACTGCCCCCGGCCCGGGAGGGCCACCCGCGACAGGGCCGCCCGCCAATGGGCCTCGCCGAGGCAGAAAGGCTCGGGAAGGCGGAGGCCGGCGGCCACGGCGGTGGCGGCATTGCGGAGCTGATACGCCCCGGCCAGGCGCGGCTCGGGGAGCGGGCCCAGGGTGCCCCCGGGCCCGACCCACCGCCACTCCCCTTTCTCTCCGGGCGCGGCAGCGAAGTCCCGGCCCTGGAACCAGAGAACGTCACCGGCAGCTGCCAGCAGGGAAGACGGGGGCCGGGCATCCCCGCAGACCGCCGGGACACCGGGACGGAAGATCCCCGCCTTTTCGGCGCCGATGGCTTCCCGGTTCGTTCCGAGAAAGGCCTGATGATCGAGATCGATGGAGGTCACCACGCTGAGGAGGGGATCCCAGAGGTTGACCGCATCCAGACGCCCGCCCAGCCCCACCTCCAGCACGGCCACGTCCACAACCTCGCGGAAGGCGGTCATGGCCACCAGGGTGGTGAATTCGAAATAGGTGAGCGGGGTATCGCCGCGCGCCGCCTCCACCGCCTCGAAGGCCGGGAGGAGCGTGGCATCGCTGGCGGGCCGGCCCCCGATGCGGATGCGCTCGTTGAAGCGGAACAGATGGGGCGAAGTGTAGGCGCCCACGCGGTGCCCGGCTGCCTGGAGGGCGGCCTCCAGGAAGGCCACCACCGACCCCTTGCCGTTGGTTCCCCCCACCAGCACCACCGGCACCGGCGCCGGCAGCAGACCCAGCCGCCCCGCCACCGCACTGACCCGATCGAGGCCGAGGGCGATGTCGGCGGGATGCCCCGCCTCGATCCGCTTCAGCCAGGCCCGCAGTTCCGGGGATTCCGCCACCGTCGGGGCGCTTCCGGCCTCAGCCGGTGGCGGGGAGGTGGCCGAGGGTGGCCAGGAGGTCGGCGATGGCCTCCCGCATCTCGCGGCGATCGACGATGAAGTCCACCGCGCCGTGCTCCTGGAGGAACTCCGCCTCCTGGAAGCCTTCGGGCAGGGTCTCCTGCACGGTCTGCTGGATCACCCGGGGACCGGCGAAGCCGATCAGGGCCTTGGGCTCGGCCACGATCACGTCGCCGAGCATGGCCAAACTGGCGGACACGCCGCCCATGGTGGGATCGGTGAGCACGGAGACGTAGGGCAGGCCCGCGTCGTCCAGCTTGGCCAGGGCAGCGGAGGTCTTGCTCATCTGCATGAGGGAGTAGAGGCCCTCCTGCATGCGGGCGCCGCCGCTGGCCGAGAAGTTCACCAGCGGCACCCGGTCCTCACGGGCCCGGTCCACCGCCCGCACGAACCGCTCGCCCACCACCGAGCCCATGGAGCCCCCCATGAACTGGAAGTCGAAGGCGGAGGCCACCACCCCCTGGCCCAGCAGGGTGCCGCGCATGGCCACCAGGGCGTCCTTCTCCCCGGTCTGCTTCTGGGCCTGGGCCAGACGGTCGCGGTACTTCTTGGAGTCCCGGAAGCGCAGGGGATCGTTGGCGGTCAGCCCGGCCCCGATCTCCTCCCGCCCTTCCGGGTCCAGGAAATAGTCCAGTCGCTGGCGGGCGCTAAGGCGGTGGTGGTGGTCGCATTTCGGGCAGACCTGGTAGGCGCGCTCCAGATCCTTGCGGTAGAGGATGGCCTGGCAGTTCGGGCACTTGTCCCACAGGCCCTCCGGCGTGGTCCCCCCCTTGCTCTGCTTTTCCTTGATCTTGGGGGGCATGATCTTCTGAAACCAGCTCATGGTACGACCGTCCTTCCCCTTTGGCGGCCACGGCCCGGGCGCGTGGCGCGCCCGCCGGCTCGGTGGACCGACGATGCTTGTGGTGGGACCTTCCGCGCCGCCCCACCGCTGCCTGGTTCGACGAAGCCCGGGCTCAGTCCGGGGCGGCCCCGTGGCGATCCACCCCGCGACGGAGGTCGGCGACCTGCGCCGCCAGCGCCTCGCGCAGGGCCCCGTCGTCCGAATGTCTGATGTGCGCTTCCACGGTGCGGATGAGTGCGCTGCCCACCACCACCGCATCGGCGGCGCCCGCCACTGCGGCGGCGGAGTCCGCGTCCCGCACGCCGAAGCCCACCGCCACGGGCAGGTCGGTGCGGGCGCGGATGGGCGCCACGTGCTCCTCCACGGAGGCCACGTCCAGGCCCCCGCCCCCGGTCACGCCGGTCATGGAAACGTAGTAGATGAAGCCGCGGGCCAGCTCGACGGTCTTCTCCAGCCGCTCCTCGGCGGTGGTGGGCGCCACCAGCATGATGGGGGCCACCCCAGCTTCCGGCAGGGGCCGCGCCCACTCGGCGGCCTCCTCCGGCGGCATGTCCACGGTGAGCAGGCCGTCCACCCCCGCCTCGGCGGCGCGCTCCGCGAAGCGGGCCGGACCCATGCGCTCCACGGGGTTGGCGTAGCCCATGAGCACCACGGGGGTATCGGGGTCCTCGGCCCGGAAGGCGCGTACCATCTCCAGGACGTCCTCCAGGCTGATGTCATGGGCCAGGGCCCGCTCGGAGGCGCGCTGGATCACCGGGCCGTCCGCCAGGGGGTCGGTGAACGGCACCCCCAGCTCGAGCACGTCCACCCCGGACGCCACCAGAGTATGCAGCAGGGGCACGGTCTGGTCCGGGGCCGGGTCGCCGGCGGTGAGGAAGGTCACCAGCCCCTTGCGGCCCTCCCGCCGCAGCCGGTCGAAGGTGGTATCGATGCGGTTCACGACGACCCTTCCGTTTCCGCCACCGTGTGGATGTCCTTGTCCCCGCGCCCGGAGAGGTTCACCAGCACCGCCTGCTCGGGGCCCATGGTGCGCGCCAGCCGCACCCCGGCGGCCACCGCGTGGCTGGACTCCAGGGCGGGCAGGATGCCCTCGGTGGCGGTGAGCTGCTTGAAGGCGGCCAGCGCCTCCTCGTCGTCCACGGTCTCGTAGGCCACCCGCCCCAGGTCCTTGAGATGGCTGTGCTCGGGACCCACCCCGGGATAGTCGAGCCCCGCGGAGATGGAGTGGGTGGGCAGGATCTGGCCGTGGTCGTCCTGCATGAGGTAGCTGCGCGAGCCGTGCAGGATGCCGGGCACGCCGCCGGTGAGCGGCGCGGCGTGGTGGCCGGTGGCCAGGCCATAGCCGCCCGCCTCCACGCCGACCATGGCCACCTGCTCGTCGTCCAGGAACGGATAGAACAGCCCCATGGCGTTGCTGCCGCCGCCCACGCAGGCCACCAGGACGTCGGGCAGGCGGCCGAGCTGCTCCTGGATCTGCGCCCGCGCCTCGCGGCCGAGCACCGCCTGGAAGTCGCGCACCAGCATGGGATAGGGATGGGGGCCGGCCACCGTGCCGATGACGTAGAAGGTGTCGACCACGTTGGTGACCCAGTCGCGCATGGCCTCGTTCATGGCGTCCTTGAGGGTGCGCGAGCCCGCCTCCACGGCGCGCACCTCCGCCCCCAGCAGGCGCATGCGGTAGACGTTCATGGCCTGGCGGTGCATGTCCTCGGCGCCCATGTAGATCACGCACTCCAGGCCGAGGCGGGCGGCCACGGTGGCGGTGGCCACGCCGTGCTGCCCCGCCCCGGTCTCGGCGATGACGCGCCGCTTGCCCATGTGGCGGGCGAGCAGCCCCTGGCCAATGGTGTTGTTGATCTTGTGCGCGCCGGTGTGGGTGAGGTCCTCGCGCTTGAGGAAGATGCGCGCGCCGCCGGTTTCCCGGGAGAGGCGCTTGGCCTCGTAGACGGGCGTGGGCCGGCCCACGTAGTCGCGCAGCTCGGCGGCCAGCTCGGCCTGGAAGGCCGGATCATCGCGCAGCTCCAGATAGGCGCGCTCCAGCTCCAGGATGGGCGCCATCAGGGTCTCGGAGACGAAGCGCCCCCCGTAGATCCCGAAGTGGCCGCTTTCGTCCGGCAGGTTATCCTCGGTCCGCATTCCGGACTCCTTGCATGAAGGCCTCCACCCGGGCGGCCGACTTGACTCCCGGGCGCTCCTCGACGCCGCTGCTGACATCCACCGCGTACGGGCCCACGGCCCGAACCGCCTCGCCCACGTTGTCCGGATCCAGACCGCCCGCGAGTACCACGCGGGGCGCTAGGTCAGCGGGGATCAGCGACCAGTTGAAGGTGCGTCCGGTGCCGCCGGCCAGCCCCGGGACGAAGGCGTCCAGCAGGAGGCGGTCGGCGCCGTAGCGCGCCGCCGCCGCGGCCACGTCGGTGTCCGAATCCACCCGCACCGCCTTCAGGTAGCGGCGGCCGAAGGCGGCGCAGAAATCCGGTCCCTCGCCGCCGTGGAACTGCAGGAGGTCCAAGGGGCAGGCGGCCAGGGTCCGTTCCACATGCTCGCGCCCGGGGTCCACGAACAGGCCCACAGCGGTGACGAAGGGCGGCAGAGCCGCGCAGATGGCCGCCGCGCCCTCCGGACTCACCGCCCGGGGGCTTTGGGGGTGGAACACCAGCCCGATGGCGTCAGCCCCGGCCGCGGCGGCCAAGCGGGCCTCCTCCGGGCGGGTGATCCCGCAGATTTTGACACGCGTTCGGGCCACGGCGCTCGCTCAAAAGTTCCTCGGGTCGAAGCCGCCCGGCCCGTGAACCGGTGGCGACGGCGCCCCCCACCCGGGGGGGTAGTGTACGGCGGCGAAGTACAGGCCTTCCGGGCGAGCCGTCGGGCCCGCTCGGTCACGACTCCCTCCCGCCAGGACCTCTCCGATCCAGGCCGGATCCCGGCGCCCCCGCCCCACCTCCGCCAGGGAGCCGACCATGATGCGCACCATATTGTACAGGAATGCGTCGGCACGCACCGCCACCTGCACCTCTTCGTCGAGGGCACGGACCGCAATGCGCTGTACCTCGCGCACGGGCTGGGCCGCTTGGCAGCCGGAAGCGCGGAAGGCGGAGAAGTCCCGCCGTCCCTCCAGATGGCGCGCGCCGGCGGCCATGGCCTCGACGTCCAGTGGCCCGCGCACCCAGGTTACCCGGCCGTGCTCCAGGCCCGGCCGGGCGGGCCGCGCCAGCAGCCGGTACAGATAGGTGCGGGCCCTGGCCGTACGTCGGGCGTCGAAACCGGCCGCCACCGGCACCGCCTCCACCACCGCCGCCCCCGGCGGCAGGTGGGCGTTGGCCCCCTGCACCCAGGCATGGGTCGGCCGTTCAACGGGCGGGTCAAAGTGGGCCACCATGCCGAGGCCGTGTACGCCGGAATCGGTGCGTCCAGCGGCGACGGTGCGCACGGGCCCGTCGGCCACCCGGTACAGGGCCGATTCCAGAGCCTCCTGGACGCCGACGGCATTGGCCTGACGCTGCCAGCCGTGGAAGCGGGCTCCGTCGAACTCCAGCAGAAGGGCGATGCGCTGTGGCATTCCGTCTCCCCGTTGGCGGTCAGACCGCCGCCATCAGCAGCGCCCAGGTCCCGGCGGCTGCCATCAGACCCCAGTCGGCACGCCCCGGCACACCGGGGGGCCGGACGCCGCCGGCCCGGCGCAAGTACAGGGCCTCCGCGTTGCGGTCGGCGGCCTCCCGGGCCCGCCGCAGCACCACCCGGGCCGCGGCCGCCTCCTGAGCGAGCCTAGCGGTCAACCCCCGCCCGGAAGGGCGGCGCAGCCGCAGGGCCTGACGAACCGCGCTCGTTTCCCGCCGCACGGGCTCCACCCGCTCCACTGTCCAGGCCAGGAGCCGGCCGAACCGTTCCACCGGCACCCCGAGGTGCCCCAGGGGCCGGAGAGCCCAGGCTACCCCCCCGGCAAGGTCGGGAACCGGGGTAGTCCGGACCAGGGCGGCCACCATGGCCGCCATCAGCCCCACCACCCCCATCAGCCGCGCCCCTTCCACCAAGCCCTCCCGACTGGGAGACCAGACACCCACGGCTGGGAGGAGCGGGACGCCGGGCGCGAACCAGCCGTGCAGGATCAGGATGAAGAGGAAGACCACCCGGAGCCGCCGCAGTAGGCGGAGGAAGGCCCCTCCGGCACCCGGGGAGCGGACCAGGGCCACAGCCACGGGGAGCGTCGTGGCCAGCACCTCGGGCAGCCCCCCGCCAAGGGTCAGCCCAAAGGCCAGCAGGAGCACGGCCAGGACCTTGCCGCCCGCGTGCCGGCTCTCGTCGCCGTTGGCAGTGCCGCGATCATCCACGACGCACTTCTCCCCGCATCCAAATAAGCGGCGCCCCGCCGGAACGGGGCGCCGCTAGCAGAGGTCGGCCGGCTTCAGGACAAGGAGGCCAGGAGCTGGCGGGCACGCTCCTGCTGCTCGGTCTCCCCTTGGGATTCCACCTCCTGGAGCAGTACCCGGGCCGATTCCGGGTCGCCCATATCGATCCATGCCCGGGCAAGGTCCAGTTTAATCTCGATCTCATTGTCCTCCGCTCCCCCGCCTTCAGCCGCCACAGGCCCAGTTCCAGCGGTCTCGTTACCGCCAGGGGAATCGAGATCCAGCCAGGACTCCTCTTGGTCTCCGCTGACCGCCCCCTCCCCGGACAGGTCTGAGAGCGAAAGATCCATGTCATTCTCCCCGCCACTGGGCGCGGAGGCCGAATGGGAAGAGGCAGGGCCATCCTCTTCCAGCGAACCGAGATCGAATTCGAGACCACCGTCATCAGCCTCCCCCACCGAGGCATTCAGGTCGTTTCCAGACGGGCCCTCCGGGGCAGCCCATTCCAGCTCCTTTTCCCCAGCCGACCCGGAATCCCCGCTTTCATCGTCGAGGCCGAGATCGAAATCCAGCTCGTTACCCCCATTATCCGCCTCCTCCGAGCCTACCCGCGAAGGAGTGGGCTCCCGGACACCCTCTGCGTCCGGGGCCCCGGAGAGGTCGGAGGCAAGCTCCTCCGACCCGTCGCCAGCATCCAGGTCCAGGGACAGAGCGTCATCCTCCCTGGCCCCCCCGGAGCCCGCATCGGAACCGGTGGCATCAGGGGAAGGCTCCGTTGAATCTCCCCCAAGAGAGAGACTCAGATCCTCTTCCAGGGGGGCACCCGACCCTTCAGTCCCGCCGCCAGAACCCTCCTTCGTTGCCCCCGAATCCGGATTGGGAACCGACTCCCCGGGGGTGGCCTGGGGCTCGTCATCAAAGCTGAAAACCAGATCGTCTTCCGGCTCCGCCTCCCCCATCGAAGCAGCCGCATTGCCGTCAGGCTCCGAGTCCGGGGCCGGAGAAGGCGGCGCAGAATTGGCCCCATCCTCCTCCGGCGACAGGCCCAGGTCGAAGTCGTCCATGTCAAAGGAAGGGGCTGCGGCCTCCGGGGCGTCCGCCTCCGCCCCCTGCCCCGGTGAGGAATCGCCCAGGCCGGCGAACAGGGTGCTTTCGGGCTTGAGCTGCCGGCCCCTGTCGCGAATCTCCTCCTGCCAATCCGGATGGGCACCGCCCAGCTGGGAGAAGAGCCGGCGGGCCACCTCCTCGAACTGGTCCCCGTCCCATTCCTCCTCATACAGGTCCAGGAGACGCCCGTACAGGGCCCAGTTCCGGGGCTCCAAGGCCAGGGCCTGCCAGAGGGTGGAGCGGGCCTGCTTGAGCTCCCCCGCCGCCGCCTGGGCGTTGGCCCGGGTCAGGGGATCGAGATCCTCCATGGACCCGTCGGATCCATCCAGCCCTCCGTCCGCAGAAGGCGGCGGGGCACCCCCCGGCCCCCCACTCACCTTCCGCCACAGGGCCAGGATGGCGAGGAGCATGAGCAGGTTCACTCCGGCCAGCCCCCAGAGGATGTACCGGTCCCGGCTCGGCATGCCGTCACCGTCCCCCGGGCGATCGGCCATGTCGGACATGGCCTCGCTCTGCTTGTCGATCAGGGAGCTCTGCTGATCCAGGCGTTCATTCAGGGAGGTGAGGCGCTCCTCCAGGGAGTCGATGGTGGTCTGCATGGAGCTGCGCCGCTCCTCCAGGGACCCGCGCAGCTCCTCCAGATCGGCCTGCACCTCCTCGCCCACCTCCAGGCCGGGCTGCTCCCCGGAAGCCCCTTCCCCGGCAAGATCCTTGCCGGCCTCTACGGCGGCCTCCTGGAGGCTTCCCCCATCATCTGAGGAATCCCCGGCAACGGGCATGAACTCCTCGAGCTCCTCTGCACCCTCCGGATCCTCCGTCTCCACGGAGGCTTCCTCTTTTTCAGGGTCCTCGGAATCCTCCCCCTTTTCGGGCTGTTCGGGCTGTTCGGCCTCTTCTTCCCCCTTTCGCCCCTTTTCCTGCTCGGGCTCCTCCTCGGATTCAGCGGGGTCCGGCTCCGTGGGAGCGGAAGACTCATTGTTATCGTCTCGGTCCAGGCCCACCTGGAGGTGATAGCGCTCATGCCCGGGGTTGGGGTCGGCACCAGGTTGCCCCAAATCTTCCCACTCGCGGCGCTGCTCGGTGATCAGCTCTTCCGCCTCCTCCGCGGAAATCCGGCGGATACGTTCCTCTTCGGGAAGGTCCAGCAATGCCCCCCGACGAAGCAGGTTCATATTGCCGTCCACAAAGGCCTCAGGGTTGTCCTTCCAAACCGCCACCAACGCCGCCTCCAAGGGCACCGAGCCGTCCTGGCGAACCCGCTGGACGATGGTAGCCAGGGTGTCGCCGGAACGCACCGGGCCGTACCGGTCCCGTTTCGTCCAGCCCTCTGTCACCTCCACGTCGGGGCGCTCCACCCCTGGCTCTCCGCCCTGGGATGCGGAGGCTTCTTCCGCTTCCGGGGATTGGCCTGGGCGGGATTCCGTTTCAGGTTCTCGGGACGGCTCCTCCGCAGCGGATTGCGGGGCAGAGTCCTTCGCCTCGGGCGGGGCCGCCCGAGCCGGGTCGAGTGCAACGGTAAACATCTTCAGGACCTGATTGTCCCCGTCCCCAATCCGGACCATGACATCGAATAGAGGGGTATCAAGGGGCTCCGAGCTGAGCAGGACGATGCGTGGAGACTCCCCATCCACCAGCCGCACCTCCAGTTGCCCCACGACCGGCGACGGGGTCTTGCCCACCACCTGGTAATCCTCGGCGGAGGCCAGGGCCACTTCCAGAGAAGAGGCGGACTCCTGGCCGCTCAGGTGGACCGGCGCTTCCGCGTGGAGTGGTTTCCCGAGTCTCGACTCGACCTCGAGCTTCCCCAGCCCGAGACCCACCGCCGTTTCGGACACGGCCACCAGCCCCAGGAAAAGGCTGGCCAAGGGACCGACCCTCCCGGTGGCTGACACACGGGCCCAAGATGGGCTGCACAGGCGCCCTGTCTGGGCGGATTTCGGCATGAAGGGTCTCCTGTTCGGGCCTGACGGGGCTTTTTTACCGCAAACCCTCCCTTGCGAGCAACTCGACGATTGGGATTATGTGGAATGCAGCCCCTTTTCCAATGCAGCTAGCAACAAACCAAAGATTTCCGCTTTTGTCGAGGACAGCCCCCAGTTCGTCACCCCCCGGGCAACACACGGCCCGCCTGGGTGCGGCGTTCCCCCCGTCGGTCCACCCCTCCAGGCCCCTCGCAAAGAGGCTCCGGCACACCTCGCGACCGCCCGCGCTCCCGGCGCATTGGATAGAGGCAGGGGTTTAGGAAACCGAGGAGAGCTGCCCGGTTCACGGAAAATTTATCTAACAACGGTTTTGGCGGATCCGCGACATGGAAACGAAGCACCACGCATGCAGCATCGGTGCCGAAACAAAAACGGCCCCCGGGCGGCTGCCCAGGGGCCGGCAGGCAGGTTCTGATCAGTGTCGGGACCCGCTAGGCTCGAGCGAGGATCCCCAGCATGCGCCGCACGGGCTCGGCGGCACCCCACAGGAGCTGGTCGCCCACGGAAAAGGCGTTGAGGTACTCGCCGCCCATGCGCATCTTGCGCAGGCGGCCTACCGGCACCCCCAGGGTGCCGGTCACCGCCGCCGGCGTGAGGCGCTCCATGGACGGCTCCTTGTCGTTGGGCACCACTTCCACCCAATCGTTGGCGGAGCCGATGATTCCCTCCACCTCGTCGGTGGGCACGTCGCGGGTGAGCTTGACGGTGAAGGCCTGGGCGTGGGAGCGCATGGCGCCGATGCGCACGCAGGTGCCGTCGATGGGCACGGGCGCCCCCTGGCGGCCGAGGATCTTGTTGGTCTCCTCGGACCCCTTCCATTCCTCCTTGCTCTGGCCGTTGTCCATGGGCTTGTCGATCCAGGGAATGAGGCTGCCGGCCAGGGGCACGCCGAAGTTGTCGTCGGGGAAATCCCCGGCGCGCATGTGCTCCGTCACCGCCCGATCGATCTCCAGGATGCCGGCGGCGGGGTCGTCCAGCCGGGCCCCGGCGGCGTCGCGCAGGGCGCCCATCTGGGCAATCAGCTCGCGCATATTCTGGGCACCGGCACCGGAGGCGGCCTGGTAGGTCATGGAGGTCATCCACTCCACCAGGCCCTCGCGGAACAGCCCGCCCAGGGCCATGAGCATGAGGCTCACCGTGCAGTTGCCGCCGACGAAGGTCTTCGTGCCCTGCTCCAGGGCGGCGTCGATGCGATCGCGGTTCACGGGGTCGAGGATGATGACGCTGTCGTCGGCCATGCGCAGGGTGGAGGCGGCGTCGATCCAGTAGCCGTCCCAGCCGGATTCCCGTAGGGGCCCGTACACCTCCTCGGTGTAGTCGCCGCCCTGGGTGGTGACCACGGCGTCCATCTCGCGCAGGGCATCGAGGTCGGTGGCGTCCTGCAGGGCCGGCACCTCCACGCCCACGTCCGGGCCCGGCCGGCCGGCCTGGGAGGTGGAGAAGAACACCGGCTCGATGCCGGTGAAGTCGCCCTCCTCGCGCATGCGCTGCATGAGCACGGAGCCCACCATGCCCCGCCAGCCGACGAACCCGATCCGCTTCACACTGCCTGCCGCCATTGCGTCCGTTCCTGTTTTGGTTGCCTTCTATGGTGGCCCGACCGGGCGCCGTGTCGCCCGATCCGTCCCAGATGCCAGTTCCCCCTGTAGGAGCTCGCTTTAGCGAGCGGCCCGCTGCAAGCGCGAGTGGCTACCCAGGCAATCGCCCGCTGAAGCGGGCTCCTACAGACGGTGCTCTAACCGCGCAGTGCGGCCACCACCGCATCGCCCATCTCGGCCGTGCCGATGGCTTGCTCGCCCTCGGCGGCGATATCCGGGGTGCGCAGGCCATCCGCCAGGACCCGCTCCACGGCCCGCTCCACGCGGTCCGCAAGCGCCCCCTCGTCGAGGCTGTAACGCAGCATCATGGCCACCGACAGGATGGTGGCCAGGGGATTGGCCTTGCCGGTGCCGGCGATGTCCGGCGCCGAGCCGTGGATGGGCTCGTACATGCCGGCGCCCTCGGCGCTCAGGGAGGCGCTCGGCAGCAGGCCGATGGAGCCGGTGAGCATGCTCGCCTCATCGGAGAGGATGTCGCCGAACATGTTGGTGGTCACCATGACGTCGAACTGCTTGGGTGCCCGGACCAGCTGCATGGCCGCATTATCCACGTACATGTGAGACAGCTCCACATCCGGGAATTCCCGCTGCCCCACGTCGCTGACCACCTCGCGCCACAGCTCGGTGGCCTCGAGCACGTTGGCCTTGTCGATGCTGCACACCCGCCCGGACCGCTTGCGGGCGATGTCGAAGGCCACCCGGGCGATGCGCTCGATCTCGTCGCTGGTGTAGACCAGCGAGTTGACGCCCTTGCGGCGGCCGTCGGCGAGCTCCTCCACGCCGCGAGGCTCGCCGAAGTAGATGCCGCCGGTGAGCTCGCGTACCACCATGATGTCGATGCCCGCGACCACCTCCGGCTTGAGCGCCGAGGCTTCCGCCAGCTCGGGGAAGACCTTGGCCGGGCGCAGGTTGGCGAACAGGCCCAGCTCCTTGCGCAGGCCGAGCAGGGCCCGCTCGGGCCGCACGGAATAGTCCAGGGCCTCCCACTTGGGTCCGCCCACGGCGCCGAGCAGCACGGCGTCGGCGCCCTTGGCCAGCTCCAGGGTGGCCTCGGGCAGGGGGTGGCCGCTCTGATCGTAGGCGGTGCCGCCCACCGGGGCCTCCTCCCACTCCACGTCCAGGCCGAACTCGGCGCGCAGCACCTCGAGGATCTTGCAGGCCTCGCGGACGATGTCGGGGCCGATGCCGTCGCCGGGCAGTACGGCGAGCTTGTGCGTCATTGGATTCCTCTCTTCAAGCGGTTGATCCACCGCCGCGACGCGGAGGGCGCAGAGAACGGCAAAGGCGGGCCTGGATCGGAGGTCTTCGTAGGAACGGCGTCCACGCGGCGATCCGGGCCCAGCCCGGCCATGACGCCGCGGTCTGGAGACCGCTCCTACAAGCGGCCCTACCCGGGCTCGTTTTGCCTTCCTCCGCGTTCTCCGCGTCTCTGCGGTATTCCCGGTGCTTCCTCTCTATCCCTGCACCTCGAGCACCCAGGGGGCGCGCTTGCGGTATTCCGCCTCGAAGGCGGCGATGGCCTCGGCGCGCTCCAGGGTGAGGCCGATCTCGTCGAGGCCGTTGATGAGCATGTGCTTCTTGTGCTCGTCCACCTCGAAGGGGATCGCCTCCCCCGCAGGCGTAGTAACGGTCTGCGCTTCCAGGTCCACGTCGAGCTCGTAGCCGGGCTGCGCTTCCACCTCCTTGAACAGACGGTCCACCGTGGCGGCGTCCAGGGTGATGGTGAGGATGCCGTTCTTGGTGCAGTTGTTGGCGAAGATGTCGGCGAAGCTCGGCGCGATGATGACCCGGAAGCCGTAGTCCGCCAGCGCCCAGGGAGCGTGCTCGCGCGAGCTGCCGCAGCCGAAGTTCTCCCGCGCCAGCAGCACGGTGGCGCCGCGGTAGCGGTCCTGGTTGAGGACGAAATCGGGGTTCTCCGGGCGGACGCTATTGTCCTTGCCGGGCTCGCCCTCGTCCAGGTAGCGCCACTCGTCGAACAGGTTGGCCCCGAAGCCGGTGCGCTCGATGGACTTCAGGAACTGCTTGGGGATGATGGCGTCGGTGTCCACGTTGGCGCGGTCGAGCGGCGCCACCAGGCCCTTCATGCGGGTAAAAGGCTCCAAGATTCTACTCCCTCAATAACGGCAAAAACTGGAGAAAAAGCCAAGGCGCCAAGAACGGCGAAAAGGGAAACGGCCCGAAAATTTTCCTGACGGCCCGCTGGACACCGGCCAATTCCGAATTCCTACCTTCCTCTCGCCTTCTTGGCGTCCTTGGCTGCTTGGCGCTTTCTATTCGCCGGTGACCTCGCGCACGTCCTCGAAGTGCCCCGTGATGGCCGCGGCGGCCGCCATGGCTGGACTCACCAGGTGGGTGCGCCCGCCCCGGCCCTGCCGGCCCTCGAAGTTGCGGTTGGAGGTGGAGGCGCAGCGCTCGCCGGGGGCCAGGCGGTCGTCGTTCATGGCCAGGCACATGGAGCAGCCGGGCTCGCGCCATTCGAAGCCGGCGGCGGTGAACACCTTGTCCAGGCCCTCCTCCTCGGCCTGCCGCTTCACCAGGCCGGAGCCGGGCACCACCATGGCCTCCACGCCGTCGGCCACCCGCTTGCCGTCCACCACCGCGGCGGCGGCGCGCAGGTCCTCGATGCGGGCGTTGGTGCAGGAGCCGATGAACACCTTGTCCACGGCGATCTCGCGCATGGGGGTATTGGGCTCCAGGCCCATGTAGGCCAGGGCGTTCTCCATGGCGGCGCGCTTCACCGGATCGGCCTCCTGCTCCGGGTCTGGAACCCGGCCGCTCACCGGCACGGTCATCTCCGGGGAGGTGCCCCAGGTCACCTCGGGGATGAGCTCGCCGGCGTCGAGGGTCACCTCGGCGTCGAATTCCGCATCCGGGTCGGAGACCAGGGTCCGCCAGTAGGCCTCGGCGGCCTCCCAGACCTCCCCTTCCGGCGCGTAGGGCCGGCCGCGGAAGTAGTCGATGGTCTTGTCGTCCACCGCCACCATGCCGGCGCGGGCGCCCGCCTCGATGGCCATGTTGCACACGGTCATGCGCCCCTCCACGGAGAGGTCGCGGAAGGCCTGGCCGGCGAACTCGATGGCGTAGCCGGTGCCGCCGGCGGTGCCGATCTTGCCGATGATGGCCAGGATCACGTCCTTGGCGGTCACCCCCGTGGGCAACGGGCCGTCCACCGTCACCCGCATGGATTTGGGCTTGCGCTGCGGCAGGGTCTGGGTGGCCAGAACGTGCTCCACCTCGGAGGTGCCGATGCCGAAGGCCAGGCAGCCGAAGGCCCCGTGGGTGGATGTGTGGCTGTCGCCGCAGACCACGGTCATGCCCGGCAGCACGATGCCCTCCTCGGGCCCCACCACGTGGACGATGCCCTGGCGCGGATCACTCATCTTGAACTCGGTGATGCCGAACTCTTCGCAGTTGCGGTCCAGGGCCGCCACCTGCTTGGCGGAGACCGGGTCGCTGATGCCGCCCGAGCGGTCCGTGGTGGGCACGTTGTGGTCGGGCACCGCGTAGGTGAGCTCCGGACGCCGCACCGGGCGCCCGGCCAGGCGCAGGCCCTCGAAGGCCTGCGGGCTGGTCACCTCGTGCACCAGGTGGCGGTCGATGTAGAGCAGGGAGACCCCGTTGTCGTCGGTCTCCACCACGTGGGCGTCCCAGAGCTTGTCGAGAAGGGTCTTTCCGGACATTTTCGTTTTCCGTTTTCTAACTGCTCAGGAGCTACCGGCAGCGAGGCGGGCTACCGGCGCCGAAAATTTACCGCAGAGTACGCAGAGGGCACGGAGAAAAAGAGGCGCAAAATCATTGTTCGCCGTTCTCTGCGATCTCCGCGCCTCTGCGGCTCAATTTCCCGAAAGTGCACCGCGGAGCCGGAGCCCAGCCTATCGGCCCCGGACGCGCCTCAGAGCTGCGGATGCTTGGCCGGCGGCTCACCCACCAGCTTGTTCAGCGCATGCACGTAGGCCTTGACGGAGGCGGTGACGATGTCGGTGTCCGCCCCCTGGCCGTTGACGATGCGGCCGCCGCGCTCCAGGCGCACGGTCACCTCGCCCTGGGCGTCGGTGCCGCCGGTGATGGCGTTCACCGAGTACAGCTTGAGCTCGGCATCCACCTCGGTAATGGCCTCCACCGCCTTGAAGGCGGCGTCCACCGGGCCGTCGCCGGAGGTGGTGGCGGAGCGCTCGGTGCCGTCCACCTCCAGGGTCAGCTCCGCCTCCGGCGCCTGCCCGGTGTCGGAGCAGACGTGGAGCCGGGCCAGCTTGTAGCGCTCGGCGATCCGGGTCACCTCGTCGTTCACCAGCGCCAGGAGGTCTTCGTCGAAGATCTCCCGCTTGCGGTCGGCGAGGGCCTTGAACCGCTCGAAGGTGGCCTCGAACTGCTCGCCGTCCAGGTGGACCCCCAGCTCCTGGAGCCGGGTGCGGAAGGCGTTGCGCCCGGAGAGCTTGCCCAGGACCATGCGGTTGCGGGACCAGCCCACGCTCTCCGCGGTCATGATCTCGTAGGTCTCGCGCTCCTTGAGCACACCGTCCTGGTGGATGCCCGACTCGTGGGCGAAGGCGTTGGCGCCGACGATGGCCTTGTTGTTCTGCACCGCGAAGCCGGAGACGGTGGCCACTAGGCGGCTGGTGGGCACGATCTCGGTGGTCTCGATGCGGGTGTCCACGCCGAAGTGGTCGGCCCGGGTGCGCAGGGCCATGACCACCTCCTCCATGGCGGCGTTGCCGGCGCGCTCGCCGAGGCCGTTCACCGTGCACTCCACCTGGCGGGCGCCGTTCTCCACCGCGGCCAGGGAGTTGGACACGGCCAGACCGAGGTCGTTGTGGCAGTGCACCGAGAAGGTGGCGCGGTCCGCGTTGGGCACCCGCTCGCGCAGCATGCGGATGCGGTCGCCGAACTCGTTCGGGATGGCGTAGCCCACCGTATCCGGGATATTGATGGTGGTGGCACCGGCGTCGATGGCCGCCTCCACCACGCGGCACAGGAAGTCCGGATCGGTGCGCCCGGCGTCCTCGGCGGAGAACTCCACGTTGTCGGTATACCGCCGGGCACGCTTCACCGCCGCCACCGCCATGTCGTGCACCTCGTCGCGGCTCATCTTGAGCTTGGCGCGCAGATGGATGTCGCTGGTGGCGATGAAGGTATGGATGCGCGGATCGGAGGCCCCCGCCAGCGCCTCCCCCGCGCCGTCGATATCCGCCTCCCGCGCCCGGGCCAGGCCGCAGATCTGGGAATCGCGGATCTCGTCGGCGATGGCCTTCACGGAAGCGAAATCGCCCTTGGAGGCGGACGGGAAGCCCGCCTCGATCACGTCCACCCGCAGCCGTTCCAGGGCGCGGGCGATCTGCATCTTCTCGTCGGCATTCATGGAGGCGCCGGGGCTTTGCTCCCCGTCGCGCAGGGTGGTGTCGAATATCAGTACTCGGTCGGCCATGGGGCAGTCTCCGCTCGTCCAACCGGCCTCAGTGGCAGGCTACGGGCAAATTGGGAAACGGCGCGAATCGACGGCGTAGGCGGTGCGCACGACTTCGAGGGCGGCGCACCCGGCCGGATTCCGCAAATGGGGGATCGGGGGGTGCGGTCAGCCGCGTAGGAGGCGTAGCCGCAGGGGAAGGGGGCGGGATAGGCGCAGGAAGGGCATCGCGACAGCAGTACGTACGGGACCGCAGCCGCCGTGAGGGGCGGCCCGGAATCGCGGGGATGCGGCGCCTTGAATCGCTGACACTCCCATTGGTGCAAATCCCCCGGGCGTGAATTTTCGCCAGTTATAGAACCTATTGCTCCCGGCCGTGGCTGTCAACCTCGGCCCGCTTCCGGCGTTGCGAACGCTTGCGCCGGAGCTGGCGCATGGTATCCACCGGCCCGGCCAAGGCGTAGAGGAAGAAGAAGCCGAACAGGACCAGCGGCGGGTGGATGGCCACCAGGATCAGACCTCCCACGATCAGCACCGCCGCGAAGAAGGGCACCCGGTGCCGGAGGTCGGCGTCCTTGAAGCTGCGGAAGCGGATATTGCTCACCATGAGCAATGCCAGGGCATAGACCCCGAACAGGGAGGCCAAGTTCACCCAGACCCCGGTTATGGGTGTCTGCACCACGAACAGCACCCAGGTGGCCAGGGTGGCCGCTGCTGCCGGGGCCGGGAGGCCTTGAAAGTACCGCTTGTCCTTGACCGCGCTCTGGGTGTTGAAGCGGGCCAAACGCAGACCGGCACAGGCGGTGAACAGGAAACCGCCGAGCCAGCCGATGTTGCCGAAGGGCCCGAGGGCCCATTGGTGCACCAGCACCGCCGGGGCCAGCCCGAAGGCGATGACGTCGGAGATGCTGTCGTATTCGGCGCCAAAGTCCGTCTCGGCGTTGATCAGCCGGGCCACCCGGCCGTCCAGGCCGTCGAACACCAGTGCCACCAGGATCGCCACCGAGGCCAGGACGTAGGCGCCCTCCACGGATTTGATCAGGGCGAAGAAGCCGCTGAACATGGCCGCCGTGGTGAGCAGATTGGGCAGCACGAACACCCCCTTGCGGGGGTTGGCGCGGGTTCTCATGCCTCCGTTTCCTCGCAAAAGCCGGGCCGCGCCCCGCCGCGCAGGCGGCGGAGCGGGCCCGGATCCGTTGCAGTGCTTGCTGCGGGGCTCAGTTCTTGTCCCGGTCCACCAGCTTGCCGGCGCTCATGAACTTCATCTGCGAGCGCAGGCGCTCGCCCACCTCCTCGATGGGATGCTCCCGCGCCAGGCGCCGGGCGGACTGCAGCCGGGGGGTGCCGGCCTGGTTCTCCAGGATGTACTCCTTGGCGAAGGTGCCGTCCTGGATCTCGCCGAGGATCTTGCGCATCTCTTCCTTGACGTCCTCGTTGATGAGGCGCCGGCCGCGGGAGAAGTCGCCGTATTCCGCGGTGTTGGAGATGGAGTAGCGCATGTTGGCGATGCCGCCCTCGTAGAGCAGGTCCACGATCAGCTTCATCTCGTGCAGGCACTCGAAGTAGGCCATTTCCGGGGCGTAGCCGGCCTCGGTGAGGGTCTCGAAGCCGGACTGGATCAGCGCCGAAAGGCCGCCGCACAGCACCGCCTGCTCGCCGAACAGGTCGGTCTCGGTCTCCTCGCGGAAGGTGGTCTCGATGACGCCGGCGCGGGTGCCGCCGTTGGCGCAGGCATAGGACAGCGCGATGTCGCGCGCCTTGCCGGTAGCGTCCTGTTCGATAGCGATCAGGCTGGGCACGCCGCTGCCCTGCTCGAAGGTGGCGCGCACGGTGTGGCCGGGGCCCTTGGGGGCCACCATGAACACGTCCAGATCCTTGCGGGGGATTACCTGGCCGTAGTTGATGTTGAAGCCGTGGGCGAAGGCAAGGCCGGCGCCCTCCTTCAGATTGGGCTCGATCTGGCCGTAGTAGAGCTCCTTCTGGTGCTCGTCGGGGGCCAGCACCATGACCACGTCGGCCTTGGCCACGGCGTCCTCCACGCTGGCCACCTGCAGGCCGGCGTTCTCCGCCTTGGCCCAGGAGCCGGAGCCCTCCCGCAGGCCCACGGTCACGGCGACCCCGGAATCCTTCAGGTTGTTGGCGTGGGCGTGGCCCTGGGAGCCGTAGCCGATGATGGCCACCTCCTTGCCCTGGATCAGAGAGAGGTCGGCATCCTGATCGTAGTAAACCTTCATGGCACTCGCGTCCTTTCCTAGACCTGACCACATGCGGTGTATTACGGATGGGGATTCGGGTTCCGGTGCGGGGCCCGCAGCACCGAACGCGACGGGGGTGCGAGCCTCGCACCCCCGTCAGGAGCTCACTGGAGGGCGGCTCACATGCCGCGGGCACCGCGTCCGATGGCAATGGCTCCGGTGCGCACCACCTCCACGACCCGGGAGGGCTCGAACAGCTCCACCAGGGACTGCACCTTCTGGCCGTCGCCGGTCACTTCGAGGGTGTAGGAGGTGTCGGTCACGTCAATGATGCGGCTGCGGTAGATGTCGGCGATGCGCTTCACCTCGGCGCGCTCGTCGCCCGACTCGGCCTGCACCTTGAGCAGCACCATCTCGCGCTCCACGTGCGCGCCCTCGGTAAGGTCGGTGACCTTGATCACCTCCACGAGCTTGCGGAGCTGCTTGATGATCTGCTCAAGGATCTGATCGTCGCCCCAGGTGACGATGGTCATCCGGGAGACCCCCTCGTCGTCGGTGGGAGCCACCGACAGACCCTCGATGTTGTAGCCCCGGGCGGAGAACAGGCCCGCCACCCGGGACAGGGCCCCGGCCTCGTTCTCCAGCAGTACGGATATCACGCGTCGCATGGGGCGCCCCTCACACCAGGACCATTTCGTCCAGGCCGGCACCGGCCGGAACCATGGGATAGACGTTCTCGGCCGGGTCCACCACGAAATCCAGGAACACCAGCCGGTCCGTGGTCAGGGCCTCCCGGAGCATGCCTTCCACGTCCCCGGGCTTGTCGGTGCGCAGGCCCACGTGACCGTAGGACTCGGCCAGGGCCACGAAGTCCGGCAGGGCGTCCACGTAGGACTCCGCGTAGCGGCTCTCGTAGAACAGCTCCTGCCACTGGCGCACCATGCCCAGGTAGCCGTTGTTCAGGTTGATCACCTTCACCGGCAGGCGGTACTGCTTGGCGGTGGACAGCTCCTGGATGTTCATCTGGATGCTGCCCTCCCCCGTGATGCAGGCCACCGCCGCATCCGGGTAGGCCATCTGCGCGCCGAGGGCCGCGGGCAGGCCATAGCCCATGGTGCCGAGGCCGCCCGAGTTGAGCCACTGCCGGGGGCGCTTGAAGTGGTAGAACTGCGCCGCCCACATCTGGTGCTGGCCCACGTCGGAGGTGATGATGGCGTTGCCTTCGCTCACCTCGTAGAGCTTTTCCAGCACGAACTGCGGCTTGATCAGGCCGCTGTCGCGGTCGTACTTCAGGCAGTCGCGGCCGCGCCACTCGTTGATCTGATCCCACCAGGGCTGCAACCGCGCCGTGTCCCCGGGGCCCTCCCGGTCCACGATCTGGTTCATCTCCTCCAGCACGGACTGCACGTGCCCGACGATGGGCACGTCCACCTCCACGTTCTTGGAGATGCTGGCGGGGTCGATGTCCACGTGGACGATCTTGGCGTGCGGCGCGAAGCGCTCGATCTTGCCGGTGACCCGGTCGTCGAAGCGGGCACCGATGGCCACCAGCACGTCGCAGTGGGTGATGGCCATGTTGGCCTCGTAGGTGCCGTGCATGCCCAGCATGCCCACGAACTGCGGATCGTCGCCGGGATAGCCGCCCAGCCCCATCAGGGTGTTGGTGATGGGGAAGTTGAGCTTGCGCACCAGCTGAGTCAGCTCCTCGGCGGCATCCCCGAGCACCACGCCGCCGCCGGTATAAACCATGGGGCGCTCGGCGTTGCGCATAAGCTCCACGGCCTTCTTGATCTGCCCGGAGTGCCCCTTGATGGTGGGGTTGTAGGAGCGCATATGCACTTCCTGGGGATACTCGAACTCATACTCCGCGGCGGTGACATCCTTGGGGATGTCCACCACCACGGGCCCCGGGCGCCCCGTGGAGGCGATGTAGAAGGCCTTCTTGATGGTGGAGGCCAGCTCGCTGACGTCCTTCACCAGGAAGTTGTGCTTGGTGCACGGCCGGGTGATGCCGACGGTATCCGCCTCCTGAAAGGCGTCGTTGCCGATCATGGCGGTGGGCACCTGGCCGGTGATCACCACCATGGGCACCGAGTCCATGTGCGCGGTGGCCAAGCCGGTAACGGCGTTGGTGGCCCCGGGCCCGGAGGTCACCAGGCCCACGCCCACCTTGCCGGTGGCCTGGGAATACCCCTCGGCCGCATGGATGGCGGCCTGCTCGTGGCGAACCAATACATGGCGCACGCGGTCCTGCTTGAACAGGGCATCGTATACGTGGAGCACGGCCCCTCCGGGGTACCCGAAGACCGTATCCACTCCCTCTTCCTGCAAGCATCGGACGACGATATCTGCGCCAGTGAGCTTCAAGGCTCGCTCCTGTATATAGGCTTGAAGGCGGCGGGCCGGAGCCGCCACCCGGAAACGGCTACTGCGGTATCATGGTTGGCTCGTAGACAGGAAATTCCCGATTTTACGCACCCTAGGTCCGGTCCGCCAGGGTGTCAACCAAGCCCCATCGGCCAATCCCAGGCATGACATTATACGCCACTTTTCCCTACGAATGCCCCTACCTGCCCGACCGGACGGCGGTTTCCGCGGTCTACGACCCGGGGGTGCCGGTGGATAGCCAACTGTACGGCGAGCTCATCCGGTACGGATTCCGGCGCAGCGGCCCGCGGCTCTACCGCCCGCATTGCCCGGGCTGCAGCGCCTGCGAATCCCTGCGCATCCCCGCCGACCGATTCCTGGCGGACCGCGGCCAGCGGCGGACCTGGAGGCGCAATGCCGACCTCCATGCGCGGATCCGCCCGGCGGAGCTCGACCCGGAGCACTTCGAACTCTATCGCCGATATCAGAGAAACCGCCATCCGGGCGGGGAGATGGATTTCCGGGAGCCGAAGGAGTTCGAGCGGGCCTGCCTGACCTCCCCGGTGGACACCCGCCTGGTGGAGCTCCGGGAGCCCGGGGGGCGCCTGCTGGCGGTGGCCATAACCGACTTCCTGCCCACCGGCCTTTCCGCCATGTACACTTTCTTCGCCCCGGAGGAGGGCCGGCGCTCGCTGGGGACCTACGCCATCCTCTGGCAGATCGCCCACGCCCGGGAGGAAGGCTTCCCCCATGTCTACCTGGGCTACTGGATCCGGGACTGCGGCAAGATGGCCTACAAGGACCGGTTTCGGCCAGCGGAGATCTGGACGGGAAGCTACTGGCAGGAGCTGGAGGAGGGGCACGGGGAACGGGGTCGCGGCGGCGGTGGCCGCGCCCCCGGCAAGTCCTAGTCCTCGATCACGCCGCAGGCGATGCGGGACCCGGCGTCGCCCGCGGGGTCGGTCTTGTAGTCGTCGGCGCCTTCGTGTACCAAGATGGCGCCACCATCGTCGTCGAGGAGCTCATCGAGCTTCACGCCCGGCGCGAAGTATTCCAGCTCCAGGTCGCCGGAGCCGGGGACGTGGATGTTGGGCATATCCCCGGCGTGGTAGCCCTCCTCGCTCATGAACCCGTGGGCCTTGCCTTCCGGATTGAAATGCCCGCCGGCGGATTTGAACGGCGGCTCGCACTGGCCCGTTTCATGGATGTGGAAGGCGTGGGTGCCCTCCGGCATCCCCTCCAAGTCCGCGTGCACGAGGATCCCGTGGGGGCTCTCCTTCAGCTCCACCTCCCCCATTTCCTGGCCATCCGCGTCCCGCAGCTCGGCGGCAGCGTCGCCGGCGTGAGCCGGCCCCGCGAGTCCTCCCAACAGCACTGCGGCCACCGCGGTCCATCCCATTCCTTCCGTAATGCGCATATCCACCTCCTTGGCCGGAGCCACACGGGTTGATCTCCTACGACGGTCTCCCGCGCCCGGGAGGAACCGACGACTCAGGTTATCTTTGCGCTTCTCCCGGGGCACCTTCCAGTTCTTGCAGGGTGTCCTGGTATTCCTTGCGCTCCCCGCCGGCGTGGCGGACGGCGGTCCGGGCAGCCTCCCGCGCCGCCCGGGTCCGGCCGGACCGCCCGAGCACCAGGGCTAGGTTATTCCAGGCCTCCGCCTTCCGGGGTTCGAGGCGCACGGCCTCCCGGTAGGCCGACTCCGCGCCTTCCAGCTCGCCCTGGTGATACCGGACGTTCCCTAGTCCGATCCACCCCTCCACCCGGTCGGGCCAGCGCCGCGTAACGGCGGCGTAGGCCCGTTCGGCCGCCGCATGGCGGCCGGCCCGTTCCAGACCCACTCCCCCCTCCAGAACCGCGAAGGGCCCCGCGGTGGCCGGCATTTCCCCCGGCGGGAGGACCACCAGGGCCCATCGACCCCCGCGCTCCCAGGTGCGCTCGAAGGTGGAAAGGGCCACCTCCCGGGCTTCCCGGCGGCCGGTGTGCAGCACCACCTGCCCCTTGCCGAGGTCGTAGCCCACCAACACCGCGTAGTGCCACCGGGGCAGCCAGTCGAGGCCCAGATTCTGGAAGACCAGCACCGGATGGCCGGCGGCCACCTCGGCCAGCACCCCTTCCAGATCCTTCACCGGAATGGCCAGACGCCCGCGCCGCCTGGCGGCGGCCAGGATGTCGTTACGGAAACTGCCGTCCCGGTCGGGGGTGAACACCTCCGGCGCCACCTCCCCCTGCCCCACCTCGTGGCCCGACCAGGACAGGACCATGGCCAAGGAGGCCGGACCGCAGTAGTGGGCTTCCTGCGGGTAGAAGGGCACCTCCGCGACCTGGGCCCGGTCGGGGAGCCTGCCGGCCTCCTCCCGGAGGCGGTCGCTTTCCAGGTGGGCGCAGGCGGAGAGCAGGACCGCCGCCAGGATGCCCCCGATCCGCCAGCCGGGCACGGGCCTAGGGCTTCTTGACGAAGGGAAACACGTCGGTGAAGCCGGCGATATCCGTAATCAGCAGGACGATGAAGACGAATATCGCCCCACCAACCAGGGTCCCCAAACCATCGGCCCCGGCCGGCTCGCGGTCCAGGGCTCCCGCGATTCGGCGCACCTCGGCATCCGTGAGGCTGCCCACCCGCTTGGACGCCTCCTCGGCGCTTACCCCGAGCCGTTCCAGCTGCTGGCGGACATCCTTGCGCTCCAGGAAGGACTGCACCCGGGCCCGCTCCGCTTCCATCCGGGAATCCTGGACCACCTGCTCCGTGGACACGAGGCCTGCCCCGGCCGAGGCCGGTATGGAGGCCAGGACGACCAGAACCGCCAAGGGAGCCGCCAGGATCCGCCCGAGCTTCGCTATCTGCCGCATTGACTTCCCTTTCCGATGAGAAAGAAGAAGGTTTTGTACCTCTCTATGCCCCCGTGTTGCAGGGGCTCTTCTATGACCCTAGGGACAAACCGAAACCGGGACAAGTCGCCCTGGCGTCCTTCCCCTGCCCCGGTCAACTCCCTGGCCCCAGAGAAGGTGGTGAGCCCCCTTCAGGTTTTGGGTTCCCCTTGGTATTCGGCGGCCAACCCATCTCCTTGACATCGTCCGGGACTCCTGTGGGGATGGTTTCCATGACCCTTGCCGACATTTCGTGCCCTTCGCGGACAGGGGCAAGGCACCCCCCGATTCCCACACCCCGGGAAGCCCCATGAACACCCTGATCCACATCGGCATACCCAAAACCGTAACCACCTCCCTACAGAAAGATTTTTTCGCCAAGCACCCGGAAGTCCTGTACCTCGGGGTGGGGTCGGATGGGGAGATCGGCTATGCGGATACGGAAACCGAGCGGATTTTCGAGCACCTCCTGCTGTACGCCCGGGCAGAGGTATTCGAAAAGGAGCGGGATCTTGCCCGAAAAAAGATCCGGGAGCATGCGGACAGAGCCGCAGGCGCGGGGAAAAAGGCCCTCGTCCTGTCCCTGGAATGGCTGTCCTTCCGGTTCACCCCCGACATGGCCGACACGCGGACCCTGGCAAGGCGCCTGCGGGAGATCTTCGGACCCGGTACCACCGTATTCGCCCTGCTGCGCCGTCAGGACCACCTCCTGCAGTCCCTTTACAACGAATACGTCAAGCACGGCCTGCCCATGGGATGGGGCGAGTTCCTCGAATACATCTACAAGTTCCGGGAGCGGAACTTCTTTCCGGATCTATGCTACGACCAGCTGGTGGAATCCTATGCCCGCGTTTTCGGGGAATCCAACCTCCGCATCGGCTTCCTGGAGGAATACCGGGAGCGGGACGGCTCGCTGAAGACCACCGAACGGGGCTATGAGCTGACCGGGGCCATTGCCGGGCTCCTGGGAATTTCAGACAAAAGCCCGGCCCTGGAGCACCACAACCCCTCGCTTTCCTCCCAGGTGCTCGCCCACAAGCTGGCCCTGAACCGTAGCGTGAGGCACGATTTCGGCAACCTCCTCTTCGAGCACGCCACCCTCCATCGGCAGCGCACCGCCCATGGCCGGGACCGCGAGCTGCTCGACCTGGACATCTACCGGGACGTGCGCAAGAAACGGATGCTGATCCAGGAGGCCCAGGCCCGCGCCCGGGTTATCGCGCCGGCCCCCTCCGGAACCCGGATGGAAACGGACACTCCGCTGTATCACTGGCTGATGGCGCGGCTCGGAGAGGCCAACGCCGCCCTGGCCGCCCGCCTCGGGCGGGCGCTCCCGGAGGGGTATGATTTGGACACTGAATAGCCAAGGGCTAGGCCCGGCAGGCAGTTCCAGTGCGCTTGACCTCCCGGGGCAGGGCCTCCACCCAGTCCACGAATTCCCTCCACCGGGGCCATCGCGCGCTTTCGAAGCGGACCCCGGGGGCCAGATCTCCGGCGGGAGCGTCTACCTCAAGCTCCGCCACTCCCTGACCCGTCCCTACCCGCATCCACCGCCCCCGGACCGCCAAAACCTCCCCGGGTGCCCCTGAACGGCCATCCTCGGGGAAAGCTTCGTCGGGGCGCGCCCGCCGGAGCGTGACATCCCAACCGTCCAGGCTGGTGTAGCAGCTCCGGAATCGGATCACACGCTGGATCAGCCAGGCGGGGGCGGTCCAATCCACCGGAAGCCTGTTCGGCGGCTCGGAGCCGAACTGCCGTCTCCAGCTGAAGTGGCACTCCATCCCCGTGGATCCCCACCGGCCCTCCGGGTAGCGACCGGTCCGGATCCCCGCGATCGCGTGCCTGTACATGTGGGCCAGGAGCGAGGCACCCCGGGCCGTGACCTCCTCCTCCCTGTCCCCGTCCACAATGGGAAAGGGGCGCTGCAGAAGAACCGGCCCGGTATCGATGCCCTCCTGCATGAACTGGATGCTGACCCCCGTCCTCCGCAAACCGGCGAGCAGCGCCCCCGCGGTCGGATGCTTCCCCCGCAGCTCCGGGAGTAGGGAAAGATGGGTGTTCAGGATCCCCAGGGGAAAGGCACGGATGAGCTCCGGCGAAAGCAGGCCCCATCGGGACACCACGGCCATGTCCGGCCGAAGCCGCTCCACCAGGGCGGCCAACTGCTCCCGTTCGGAACCGTCCGCTATGGCGTACCTGGGCCCTGGCACCCTCCCGGCGGGCCCGTCGGGGGACCCCGCCGAAGAAGGCCCCCACATTACGGGTCGCTTCCCCGTCGGGACTGGCTTTTCGGCAATCCCCACCACCTCCCCTCCTCCTTCCCGAACCCCCCGACATATGGGCCCCCGAAGGGGGCTCCTCATGGCGATCACCAGCACCCTGGGCCCGCGGCCGCCCGGCAAACCAACCATAGGCACCTTCCGTTCTGGAAGCCTTCCATACGTCCTTTTGGAAGCAAGGACGCCTTACAGGGGACGAATGGAATGAACCGATTCCATCCACGAAAACCACCCTAACCCATTCCGTCTCTTTCAATCCGGCCCTGCGACCCCCAACATGCCTGAATGAATTCGGGCACTTTTCTTCGATCAACCTGATGCAACGACAGGAGGGGATCCGGGCAGACCCCAATCCAACCCAGTGAATTATGAAAGTACCCTTTCTCCTAGGGTACCGAGCACCGACGAAGGCATTTTCCCTTAAACGAAACCGACAGTTTTCTTCGACAACCTTTACACAAGCGGTACCGCAGACCCGCAACCGTAAATTTCCTCAACCAATTCCGCTCCCGGATTCGGGATGCGCGGCTCCTTGGGCGGCACAGGACAGGGATTGCCAATTCGCAACCACCCACAAGCCGGCAGCGGCTTCGGCATCCGGCGAAAGGAACACACACGGATGATCACCGTGGGCAGCCCGTACCTGCCGGACCGCGGTAGGTTGTGGAGCTATCTGGAGCGCATTTACGAGGTCGGACAGGTCAGCAACAACGGGCCTTTGGTTCGGGAGCTGGAGGAGCGCCTGAAGGATTTCCTGGGCATCGACCATATGCTTTTGGTGGCCAATGGGACCCTGGCACTGAGCGTGGCCGTAAAGACGCTGAACATCGCGGGGGAGGCCGTAACCACGCCGTTCACCTTCGTGGCCACCAGCGCTGCCCTGAGCAACGTGGGGGTCCTGCCCCGCTACGCGGATATCGACCCGGTTACGCTGAACCTCGACGCCGCATCCGCCGAGCAGGCCCTAACCGAGCACACCACCGCCCTCGTACCGGTGCACGTCTATGGCAACCCCTGTGATGTGCGCGCCCTCGGGGAGCTGGCCCGGCGCAGGGGATTGGCAATCGTTTATGACGCGGCCCATGCCCTGGGGGTGGACCAGGATGGGGCAAGCCTCCTCCGATGGGGGGACGCCGCCACCCTGAGCTTTCACGCCACGAAGCTCTTCCATACCGGCGAAGGCGGGGGAATCGTGTTCCGGGAGAAAGAGGCCGAGGAGCGGGCCCGCAGCCTGATCAATTTCGGCATGGACCAGGACTCCGGGACCATCCGTTACCCCGGCGGGAACGCCAAGATGAGCGAGCTTCAGGCGGCCATGGGGCTGGCGGTGCTGGAGGACCTTCCGGACATCCTGGCCCGGCGCGGGGAAATCCTGCGGGTCTACGAAACCGCGCTGCAGGGATGGGTGGAGTTTCCCCGTTGGAGTCCCGATGCCACTAGAAACGGCGCCTATGCGCCCATCCTCCTCGAGGACCAGGGGGCCCGGGACCGGTTGTGGAGTGCCCTGGAACGGGCCGATATCCACTGTCGCCCCTACTTCTACCCGGCCCTGAGCACCGCCCCCCCCTACCACGCCGAGCAGCGGTTCCGGAATGCGGAGGCGACCGCCGCGCGGGTGCTGTGCCTGCCGGTGTACCCCGGCCTCGGGGACCATACGGTCCGGTTCATCTGCGAAACCATTAAAAAGGAGCTGTCCTCATGGGCAGGCTGATCTTCCTCGGGGCAAGCCCGATGCAGACCCCGCCCATACGGTATGCACGGCGGACGGGCCACTATGTAATTACCGTTGACAACCGCCCGGACAATCCGGGCCATCAGCTCGCCCATGAATGCCACAACGTGAGCACCACGGATGCCGACGGGGTCCTTGCCCTCGCCCGCCGATTGGGCATCGACGGGATCGTGGCCTATGCCTCGGATCCGGCGGCCCCCACTGCCGCCTACGTGGGAAACCATCTCGGTCTGCCCTCCAACCCCTACGAAACCGTCCAGACCCTCGCGGACAAGCAACGGTTCCGGCGCTTTCTGGAGAAGAACGGCTTCAACACCCCCCGCTCGGAGACCTTCATGGAGGCCGGGGCGGCCCGGGAGTTCGCCGCGCTCCTGGGGGGCCCCTGCTTCGTCAAGCCGGCGGACTCCTCCGGCAGCAAGGGGGTCTCGCGGGTACGGGAACCCGAGGAGGTTCCGGAAGCCTACGCCCGAGCGGAGACGTTCTCCCGATCCGGACGGGTGGTGGTGGAAGAAGCTATCGAGAGGAAGGGATATCAGATCGACACCGACGCTTTCGTGGTGGACGGCGAGCTGCGGTTCTGCTGCTGGTCGAACCAGCATACGGACCCCAAATGCAACGGGATCGTGCCGGCGGGAATCAGCTTTCCGTCTACTCTGTCGGCGGAACAACGGGAAACGGCCGAACGCCAAACCCAACGATTGTTGGACGCAGCGGGCTTCCGGAACGGGGCCCTGAACATCGAGCTGGTGTTCACGGCGGAGGGCGACCTGTACTTCCTGGAGGTGGGCCCACGCAACGGCGGCAACCTGATCCCGGAGGTAAACCGGTACGCCACCGGGATGGACCTCATCAAATACACGGTGGAGGCGGCCCTGGGCGAGGACTGTCGAGCCATTGGACCCACCCCGGTTTCGGGGTTCTGGGCCTCCCACATCGTCCACGCCCAGACGGACGGCGTCCTGGAGCGGTTGTGGGTCTCGGAGGAGATCGGCGAAAGGGCCGTGGAGCAGAACATCTGGGCCAGGCCCGGCGAGTCGGTGCGGAAATTCAGCGGCTCCCAGGACACCCTCGGGACCCTGATCCTACGGTTCCGAACTATGGAGGAAATGCTCGAGATGATGGACAACATGGAGCACTACCTGCTCGCCGAAGTTTCCCCGGCCAAGAGCGCCTAGCCTGCGCCCATGGAACCAGCGAAAGAGCGACCCCTCCATGCCGGAAAAGCTCAAGATCGCCCATATCGCGCCGGACGAGAAGTTCATCGACTCGGCCTATTGCCAGTTCGAGGAGGCGGTCCCTTCCTCCAATACCGTGTTCGTTCCGACGGAAGAGAAAAGGTTTCGATACATCAAGAAGGCCCCGGCCCGGGCCATAAGCCCCTACCGCTTCAAGGACCCCTTTTTCACGAGATCCCTGAAAGGCTACGACCTTGTCGTCCTGCATTCCCTGAACAAGTTCAACCAGGAGGTCATCGCCCATGCCCCGCAACGGACCAAATTCTCCTGGATGGGTATGGGGTTCGATTACTACGACATTATTTTCGAAGACAAGCGCCATTTCCTTATGGAGGACACCCTGGAAATCTTTGAATATTGCCAAAATCGGAAACGTGCCCCCAAGGACTCCAGTAGCGGATGGATGGACCGGATCACGCAGAAAAACCGGAGAAAAAGCGACCTGGCAAAAAAGGTGCGCTATTTCGCCCCCGTCCTGAAAAGGGAGCACGAGATCATTGCCCATAAGCTGAACAGCGAAGGGCCGGAATTCGTGGACTGGAGGTACAGCCTGAACTCCGGGTTTTTCGAGGAAATAGAAAACCACAAGAACACGACGGGAAAGGACATCCTTCTGGGAAACAGCGCCTCCTTCTCCAACAATCACATCGAGGCATTCAAGCTGATCGAATCCCTACCCCATGCAGAACGGAGGATCATCTGTCCGTTAAGCTACGGGAACCCGTGCTACGCTTCCTGGGTTATGGAGGACGGCAGACAGCGTTTCGGAGACAACTTCACCCCCTTGCGGCTTTTCTTGCCCCCGGAGGAATATCTGGAAAAGATTCGCAGCTGCTCCAACATAATCATGAACCACATCCGGCAGCAGGCAGCGGGGAACATCTCCCTCATGCTGTTCATGGGGGCCAAGGTGTTCCTCCACAACCGCAACCCCCTGTACAGGTTCTATAGGGACCTGAACCTGCCGGTCTATTCCCTGGACGAACTGAGCCGGGACCCCGCCCTGCTCGACCTGGAGCTCCCTCGCGAGGTAACGCTGCAAACCCGGAGAATCCTGCGGGACCAGCTGGGATGGCAGGCCGCGGTGCAGCGAACCAGTAACCTCATCGAGAAAGCCACAGGGTACCGGCCGCCGGAACCTCCCGGCGGCTGATGGAAGGGCCACCATCCCTCCGCAGCGAGGGCGGCACGCGGAACCTCCAGGGGATTCGCCTTGCCCCGCCCTCCAGCGCCCCTTCTTGGCATCGATCCCTGCCCCGCCCTGTGCCACCCCCCCAGGGCTTTCAGGTGTCCTGGGGCGGACCCATTCCGTTGGACAGTCACCGGGCCTTGAGAAGTAAACGGTTCGTGGGAT
>NZ_JBKGZG010000011.1:0-57019 GCF_046545655.1 Thiohalorhabdus sp.
CGATGAACGGGTGGAATTCGCCATGCTACCGGTGGCGGATGGTCTCACTCTGGCCATGAAGCGGTAGGTACGCTGCCAACCCGGGGGTCACCGTTCGCGGCGTCCCCCGGGCCCTTCAGGCATTCACCCGGGCGGGCCACTGCACAACATGTCCAGGGCCAAGCCATCCCTCGATGCCGCCGAGCACCTCCTCCACCCGCTCCGGGGTATCGAAGAACTCCACCACCAGCGGCAGATCGAAGGCGATGTCCACGATGCCCGCCCCGTGGACCTTCCCGGAGCGTCCGAAGCCGGCGGTGCCCCGGAAGACCGTCACCCCCATGACCCGCTCGGTGTCGTGGAGGTGGCCCAGCACCCGGTCGAGGAGCCGGTCGCCCTCGGTAAGGTAGATCCGCACCATGGTGACGTCGGTGTAGCTCATAGCTTGCGCCCCGCGGTTACCCCGGCCCACACGGCCAGGAGGCAGAAGGCCAGATTGGCGACCACGCTGGCCGCCGCCTTGCTGCGCGCGCCCCCTTCCAGGAGGTTCAGGGTCTCCATGGAGAAGCTCGAGAAGGTGGTGAAGGATCCCAGCAGGCCAACCAGCAGGGCCGCCCGCAGCTCGGGGCCGATCCCCGCCCGCTCCAGCAGCACCACGGACAGGAAGCCCATGAGCAGGCTGCCGAGGGTGTTCACCGCCAGGGTCCCGTAGGGGAAGCCGGTGCCCAAAAGGCCGTGGACGCCGGTCACCACCCAATAGCGCAGCAGGGCGCCCACTGCCCCGCCGGCGGCGATTGCCAGGGTTTGGCCCACAAGCTGTCCTTTCCTCGGTTGCCGTTGCCTCGCGATCCCCGACCGGGTCAGGCCTCCTCCAGCCAGACCAGGGTGGCCATGCGGCCGGTTTGGCCGTCGCGGCGGTGGCTGAAGAAGCGTCCCGCGTCGGAGAAGGTGCAGAAACCGCCCCCGGAGATGCGGTGGGGGGCCACGCCAAGGCGCTTCAGCCGCTGACTGGCGAGGATGTACAGGTTGGCGAGCCAGCGGTCGCCATGGGCGTGGAAGGCATGCTGGTCCTCCTCCGCCTGGTCCACGAAGGCGGCGCGCACCTCCTCCCCCACCGCGAAGGCCTCCGGCCCGATGGCCGGGCCGAGGTAGGCGTGCAGGTCGGTGGCGGGCCCCAGGGCTTCGGCCGCCGCCTCCACCACGCCGCCGGCCAGGCCCCGCCAGCCGGCGTGCGCCACCGCTGCTGCGGTGCCGTCGTCGCGGGCGAGCACCACCGGCAGGCAGTCCGCGGTAAGCACCACGGCCACCGCCCCCGGCCCCGCCACCATCCCGGCGTCCGCCTCGGCGTCCTCGGCCCCCTCCGGCCCGACCCGGGTGCAATGGGCGCCGTGCACCTGGGCGGTCCAGGCGGGCTCGGCGGGGAGGCCCAGCCCCGCCCGCAGCCGCCGGCGGTTCTCGGCCACCGCCTTGGCGTCGTCGCCCACGTGCCCGGCCAGATTGAAGGTGTCGTACGGGGGCCGGCTGACCCCGCCCCTGCGGGTGGTGACGAAGGTGCGCACGTTGCCGGGGGCGGTCCAGTGGGGCTCGAAACCGGGGACGGTGGTCATGGGGCGGTGTCCTCCAGAACGGTGAGGAGCCGTTGCAGGTCCGCGGGTGGGGGCTCCTCCCAGGTGAGCTCCTGCCCGCGGACCGGGTGGGTGAGGGTAAGGCGGCCGGCGTGCAGGGCCTGGCGGCGGAAGGCGGCCACCACGGCCCGCCCCTCCTCGTCCAGACCGGCGGGAAGGCGCGGCCTGCCGCCGTACAGCGGGTCCCCCAGCACCGGATGGCCAATGTGGGCCATGTGCACCCGGACCTGGTGGGTGCGGCCGGTCTCCAGCCGGGCCTCGATGCGGGTGGCGCCCCGGAAGCGGCGCTCCACCCGGTAGTGGGTGACCGCCCGCTTGCCACCCTCCACCACGGCGAACTTAGTGCGGTGGCGGGGGTGGCGGCCCAGGGGCGCGTCCACCCGGCCGCCGCTGGTGATCTCCCCCTGCACCACGGCCAGGTAGCGCCGGTCCACGGCGTGGGCCTGGAACTGCTTCACCAGGAGCTCCCGGGCGCGGGGAGTGCGCGCCACCACCAGCAGGCCGGAGGTGTCCCGGTCCAGGCGATGGACGATCCCGGCGCGCTCCACCTCCGCCAGCTCGGGGAAGCGGTACAGCAGGCCGTTCACCAGGGTGTCCTCGTGGTGGCCCACCGCCGGATGGACCACCCGGCCCGGGCCCTTGGCCAAAACGATCAGGTCGTCGTCGCAGTGGCGGATGTCGAGCGGCACCGGCCGGGCCAGCCACTCCTCCGTATCGGGCTCGGGCTCCGGGGGGTCCACCGTCACCCACTCGCCCCCCACCACCTTGGTCTTGGCGGCGGGGCGGCGGCCGTCCAGCTCCACCCGCCCACTGGCCAGCCAGTCCTGGATCTCAGCCCGGGAATGGCCGCCAAACAGGCGGGTGAGGGCCCGGTCCAGGCGCTCCCCGCGCCAAGCCGAGGGCAGCTGGATCCGGTGCGGGGACCGAGCCGGCTGCTCCGGGAATTCAGGGGTATCCACTTTTTCCATGTAAAGGATTCTCGTAAACTGGCCGCTTCCGCCGCCACTCCGCGGCGCCCTTTCCCACAAGGTCGCACGAGTACGCCATGCGCCGTTTTAAACGAATCCTGCTCGCCCTCCTCGCCGCAACGCTCCTCGTCGGCGGCTGTACCACCCTAGAGGTGGCGGAGGACGACGATCCCGAGGAGATCCTGGCAAAGGCCCGGACGGCCATGGAGCAGGGCCTCTACTCCCAGGCCGTCGACAGCTATCAGCGCCTGGAATCGCTCTACCCCTACAGCCGGGAGGCCCTCCAGGCACAGATCATGACCGCCTACGTCTACTACCTGAAGGGCGACTCCCTGGCGGCGGTCAACGCGGCGGAGCGCTTCGTCCGCCTGCACCCCAGCAGCCCGCACGTGGACTACGCCCTCTACCTCCAGGGCATCGCCGAATACCAGAAGATCGGCAAGGCCGACCGCGACCCGGAGCCCGCCCGCAAGGCCATCGAGGCCCTGACCCAGCTCATCCGGCAGCATCCGGAATCGGAGTACGTGGCCGACGCCCACGCCCGCATCCGCAAGGCCCATGAGATCCTGGCCGAGCACCACCTGCACGTGGCCCGCTTCTACATGGACCGGGAGGCCTTCCTGGCGGCGGCCAACCGGGCCCGCACCGTGCTGACCGAGCACCCCACCACCCCCGCGGTGGAGCCGGCCCTGGACCTGATGACCCGCGGCTACACGGAGCTGCGCCTGGAGGAGCTGGCCCGGCAGACCCTGGCCATCCTGGCCCACAACTATCCCGACAGCGACCACCTTCCCGCGGCGCGGGCCATGGTGGCCGATCGCTTCGGCGAACGCGCCGAGGAAAACTGAGCCCTCCGGGGCCAACGAGGAGACGCCCGGCACCATGTGGGACTTCTTCCAGACCGTCCGCCACCGCCACAGCGTCCGCCGCTATCAGAGTGACGTGGCCATCGAGCCCGAGGCCCTGCACGGCGTCCTGGAGATGGCCCTGGCGGGGCCCTCCGCCGGCGACCTGCAGGCCTACCACCTGGTGGTGGTACGGGACGGCGACCTGCGCGGCCGGCTGGCGGAACATTCCGGAGAGGACTTCCTGGCCGAGGCCCCCGTCAACATCGTGGTCTGCGCCGACCCCGAGCGCTCCGCCGCCCGCTTCGGGAAGCGGGGCCGCGAGCTGTTCGCCCTCCAGGACGCCACCATCGCCGCCACCTACATCCAGCTGGCGGCGGTGGCCGAGGGGCTGGGCTCGGCCTGGGCGGGCGGCTTCGAGGCGGGCACCCTGCGTGCGCTGCTGGAGCTGGAGGAGCACCTCCAGCCCGTGGCGGTGCTGGCCCTGGGCTATCCCGCCGAGATCCCGGAGCCCACACCGCGCCGGAAGCTCAACGAGCTGGTGAGCTACCGGTAAAGAGCCAGTCTACGCCGGTTGCATCCCCTGCAGGAGCCCACTTCCGTGGGCGATTGCCCATCAGCCATGGAGGCCTAACGGCGGCTCGCCCGCTGAAGCGGGCTCCTACAAAGGCCTCCGTCTATACACCGGGGCTCCTCAGATCGCCTGCTCGTCCTCCTCGCCCGTGCGGATGCGCACGATCCGCTCCACGGGGCTGACGAAGATCTTGCCGTCGCCGATCTTGCCGCTGCGGGCGGACTCCATGATGGCCTCGATGGCCCGGTCCACCATATCGTCCGCCAGCACCACCTCGATCTTCACCTTGGGCAGGAAGTCCACCACGTACTCCGCCCCGCGGTAGAGCTCGGTGTGGCCCTTCTGGCGGCCGAAGCCCTTGACCTCGGTCACCGTCAGTCCGGCGATGCCCATCTCCGAGAGCGCCTCGCGCACATCGTCGAGCTTGAACGGCTTGATGATGGCCTCGATCTTCTTCATTGATCCGCTTCCTTTCTGGGAGCTTTCCGCCGGGTTTCGCAAGCTCCGAACCCTGTCCACCCCCGGGAACGGTCACCGACCGCCACAGGGGGCTTACGGGGAACCTACCAAACCACGGCTAGAACCGGTACTTATTGGTGATCGGGTAGCGCCGGTCGGTTCCGAAGCCCCGCGGGCTGATGCGCACCCCGGGCGGCGCCTGGCGCCGCTTGTACTCGTTGTTCTCCACCCGGTTCAGCACCCGGCGCACCAGGGCCTCGTCGTAGCCGCGCGCCGCGATGGTCGCCGGGGAGAGGTCCTCCTCCACGTAGGCGTAGAGGATGTCGTCGAGCACCTCGTAGGGCGGCAGGGTGTCGGAATCCTTCTGGTCGGGGGCCAGCTCGGCGGAGGGCGGGCGCTCGATGATGCGCCAGGGTATCACCTCCTCCTCCCGGTTGATGTGGCGGGCGAGCCGGTAGACCAGGGTCTTGGGCACGTCCTTGAGGGCCGAAAAGCCGCCCACCATGTCCCCGTAGAGGGTGGCGTAGCCCATGGACATCTCGCTCTTGTTGCCCGTGGCGAGCACCATGAGCCCCTTCTCGTTGGAGATGGCCATGAGCAGGATGCCCCGGGCGCGGGCCTGGATGTTCTCGGCGGTGACCCCGTGGGGCTCGGCGCCGAACTCCCGCTGCAGGGTGTCGAAAAAGGACCGGTGGATGCCGTCGATGGGCAGCTCGTGCAGGGGGATGCCCAGATTGGCGGCGAGCGTGCGGGAATCCTCCCCGGACATGTCCGCGGTGTAGCGCGAGGGCATGAACACCGCCTCCACCCGCTCCGGACCCAGGGCCTCCACCGCCAGCGACAAGGTGAGGGCGGAGTCGATGCCCCCGGACAGCCCCACCACCACCCCGGGAAAGCCGTTCTTGTCCACATAGTCCCGGATGCCCGTGGTCAGGGCCCCATGGACCCCCTCCTCCAGCCCCTCCGAGGGGAGCAACGCCCGGGCGGCGGGCTGCAGAGCGTGGTCGGTGCGGTTCCACTCGGTGATCCGCAGCCCGGGCTCGAAGGACGGGGCACGGTCCACCACGTCCCCCCCGGCGTCCACCGCGAAGGAGGCGCCGTCGAACACCAGCTCGTCCTGGCCGCCCACCAGGTTCACGTAGGCGATGGGCACGCCCACCTCCCGGGCGCGGTCCCCGATCTCCCGCTCCCGGAGGTGCAGCTTGGTGTAGTCGTAGGGGGAGGCGTTGAGGTTCACCAGGATGCGGGCCCCGGCGTCGACGGCCTCGGACATGGGGCCGTCCTTGGCCCAGGCGTCCTCGCAGATGGTGACCCCCACCGGCACCCCGGCCACCTCCACCACGCAGGGCGCGGTGCCGGTGTGGAAGTAGCGCTTCTCGTCGAAGACCCCGTAGTTGGGCAGCAGGCGCTTGCGGTAGCGGGCCACCACCGCTCCGTTCCGGACCCAGCTGGCGCTGTTGAACAGCCCCTCCTCCGCGGGCTCGGGATGGCCCACCACCAGGTCCACGTCCCGCACCTGGCCCAGCAGACGGTCCAGGGCCGCCGCGCAATCCGCCACGAACTGCTGGCGCAGCAGCAGGTCCTGGGGCGGGTAGCCGGTTACGGCAAGCTCGGGGGTCACCACCAGGTCCGCCCCCGCCTCCCGGGCACCCTCCACGGCGCCCAGGATGCGGTTCACGTTCCCCTCCAGATCGCCCACCACCGGGTCGATCTGGGCCAGGGCGATGCGCAGGGGACGGTCGGTCACAGGTGGCTCCATTCGGACGACAAAATCAATTGTAGGAGCGGCGTCCTCGCCGCGACCTGGGAGCATCCCCCGTAGGGGCCCGCTTTAGCGGGCGATCCGGTTCCGGCATCCAAGCGGGCTCAAGCAATCGCCCGCTAAAGCGGCCTCCTACGGGTCCCAGCCGGCCTAGGCCGTGCCCTCCAGGGCCTCCTGGGCCCGCTTCCCGATCTCCGCCGGGGAGCGGGCAACGGCGATACCGGCGGCCTCCATGGCGGCGAACTTCTCCTCAGCCGTGCCCTTGCCGCCGGAGATCACCGCCCCGGCGTGGCCCATGCGCCGGCCCGGCGGCGCGGTCATGCCGGCGATGTAGCCCACCACCGGCTTGGTCATGCGGTCGCGCACGTACTCGGCGGCCTCCTCCTCGGCGGTGCCGCCGATCTCCCCCACCATGATCACCGCCTCGGTCTGCGGGTCGGCCTCGAACAGGGCCAGCATGTCCACGAAGTCGGAGCCGCTGATGGGGTCGCCGCCGATGCCCACGCAGGTGGACTGGCCGAGGCCGAGCTGGGTGGTCTGGTAGACCGCCTCGTAGGTGAGCGTGCCCGAGCGGGACACCACCCCCACGCCGCCCGGGGTGTGGATGGCCGCGGGCATGATGCCCACCTTGCTCTGCCCGGGGGTGATCACGCCGGGGCAGTTGGGCCCGATCAGGCGCGTGCCGCGGCCCTTGAGGTAGGCCTTCACCCGCATCATGTCGAGCACCGGGATGCCCTCGGTGATGGTCACCACCAGCTCGATGCCGGCGTCCGCCGCCTCCATGACGGCGTCGGCGGCCATGGCCGCGGGGACGTACTGCATGGACACCGTGGCCCCGGTTTCCTTGACGGCCTGCTCCACCGTGTCGAACACCGGCAGATCCAGGTGGGTCTGGCCGCCCTTGCCGGGGGTGACGCCGCCTACCATGCGGGTGCCGTAGTCGAGGGCCTGCCGGGAATGGAAGGTGCCCTGCTCGCCGGTGAAGCCCTGGCAGATGACCTTGCTGTCCTTGTCCACCAGGATGCTCATGCCGCGCCCTTTCCGGCGGTCACCGCCTTCTCCGCCGCGTCCGCCAGGGTGGTGGCGGTAATGAGGTCGAGGCCGCTGTCCTCCAGCAGCTTGCGGCCCTGCTCCACGTTGGTGCCCTCCAGGCGCACCACCAGCGGCACGTTGAGCTCCACCTCCTGCGCCGCGGCGAGGATGCCCTCGGCGATGACGTCGCAGCGCACGATGCCGCCGAAGATGTTGATGAGGATGGCTTCCACGTTGGCGTCGGAGAGCAGGATCTTGAAGGCCGCCGTGACCCGCTCCACCGAGGTGCCGCCGCCCACGTCCAGGAAGTTGGCCGGCTCGCCCCCGTAGAGCTTGATGATGTCCATGGTGGCCATGGCCAGGCCGGCGCCGTTGACCATGCAGCCGATGTTGCCCTCCAGGGCGATGTAGTTGAGCCCGTGCGCGGTGGCCTCGTGCTCCTTGGGCTCCTCCTCGTTGGGATCGCGCAGCTCGGTGAGGTCCTTGTGGCGGATCAGGCCGTTGTCGTCGAGGTTGAACTTGGCGTCCAGGGCCAGCAGGTCGCCCTCGTCGGTGACCACCAGAGGATTGAGCTCCACCAGGGAGGCGTCCTTGTCCACGAAGGCGCGGTAGAGGGCCATGAGGATCTTGGTGAACTGCCGCACCTGCGGCCAGTCCATGCCCAGGCCGAAGCCCAGCTTGCGGGCCTGGAAGGGCTGCAGACCCACCGCCGGGTCCACCGTGACCTTGAGGATCTTCTCCGGATTGGTGCGGGCCACCTCCTCGATCTCCACCCCGCCCTCGCTGGAGGCCATGAAGACGATGGAATCCACGTGGCGATCCACCACCGCGCCCACGTAGAACTCCTGGGTGAAGCCGTAGGCCTTCTCCACCAGCAGGCGCCGCACCAGACGCCCCTTGGTGCCGGTCTGCTCGGTGACCAGGGTCCGCTCCAGCAGGCCCTCGGCGCGCTGGCGCACCTCCTCCAGGGAATCGGCGAGCTGCACGCCGCCCGCCTTGCCCCGGCCGCCGGCGTGGATCTGGGCCTTCACCGCCCAGCGCTCGCCGCCCAGGTGCTCGGCGGCGTCCACCGCCTCCGCCACGGTGAATGCGGGCCGACCTGCGGGCACGGGCACGCCGTGCTCCTCCAGGATGGCCTTGGCTTGGTACTCGTGGATCAGCATATCCGGGTCGGTCCTTTCCTAGGACTGTCTCGCCGCGCGGGCCTCGGCGATCAGGTTGCGCACCGCTTCCACCGAGGCGTCGAACTGCTCCCGCTCCGCCTGGGTGAGGCGGATCTCCACGACGCGCTCCACGCCGCCGGCGCCGATGATCGCGGGCACGCCGATGTAGAGGTCGGACACGCCGTACTCCCCTTGGAGGTGGGCGGCAACCGGCCGGATGCGGCGCTGGTCGCGGACGATGGACTCCACCATCTCGGTAATGCTCGCCCCCGGGGCGTAGTAGGCGGAGCCGGTCTTGAGCAGCTCCACCACCTCGCCGCCGCCGTGGCGGGTGCGCTCCACGATGGCGTCCAGCCGGTCGGCGGGCAGCAGCTCGGTGATGGGGATCCCGCCCACCGTGGAGCTGCCGCGCACCGGCACCATGCGGTCGCCGTGGCTGCCCAGCACCATGGCGGTAACGTCCTTGCCGGAGACCCCCAGCTCCTCGGCGATGAAGCGGCGCATGCGCGCCGAGTCCAGCACCCCCGCCATGCCCATGACGCGGTGGGCGGGGAAGCCGGTGACCTCCTTCACCGTGCACACCATGGCGTCGAGGGGGTTGGTGACCACGATGACGTAGGCCTCGGGGGCGTGCCGGGCCACCTCACGGGCGATGCCGGCCACGATCTCCACGTTCTTGCGCAAAAGCTCGGCGCGGTCCATGCCCGGCTTGCGCGCCATGCCGGCGGTGATCACCACCACCTCCGAGCCGGCGATCTCGGCGTAGTTGTCGGTGCCGGTGACGGCCACGTCGAAGCCGTCCACCGGCCCCGCCTCGGCGATATCCAGCGCCTTGCCCTGGGCCATGCCGGCATCGACGTCCAGGAGCACCAGGTTGCCCAGCTCCTTCTTGGCGATCAGGTGGGCGGCGGTGGACCCCACCTGCCCGGCGCCGATCATGGCGATCTTGGGGAGATGCATCGGCTTGCTCCATTAGCGCGCCGCCCCGACGAGCCGACGAGCGGAGCGGCGGAGCCGCAGGGCGGCGTATAGCAGGGAGAGACCCACCAGGGCGAGCTTGACCGCGGCGTAAGCCAGGACCACGCCCGCCCCCAGCCAGACCGGGTAGTCGAACACCCGATCGTAGGCCCTCATCCATTCGAGCCGCACCAGGAGGCGATCGATCCCGTGGAAGAGCCCGAACACCGCTCCCAGCACCGCCTCCACCGGCCCCTCCCCCAGCAGGGCGGCGGCCCCGTCGTAGAGGGCGGGAAAGCGCAGGGACCGTACCGCCACCGTCCAGACCAGGACGGCCGCCACCGCCAGGTCCGCGACGGTTCCGAAGCGCCAGGCCAGGCCCAGGCGCCGGACCAGGACGAGGGGGCGGTCCATCCAGCCATGGTGCCCGGAACCGGGGTCGTGCCAAAGGGTCCAGGCGCGACGACCGCCGCGGTAGGCCGCCACCAGGGTCAGGCGCTGGCCCTCCCGGGGGACGGCATCGGGAGCCCGGACCGGCAGGTGGCGGGAGCCGGTGTCCAGCGAAAAGCCCCCCTCCGGGGCGCCCTCGCCACCGCGCACCCAGCCCGTCACGCGCCGGAGGTGCAGGCGCCGGCCGAGCACCCGGGTGCGCAGCTCCTTCGCCATGTGGGCTCCGGTCCGGGAACCGCTACATGTTGTCCACCACCGCCCGGCCGAACTCGGAGGTGGACAGCAGGGTGGCCTCGGGCATCTGCCGCTCGAAGTCGTAGGTAACCGTCTTGTTGGAGATGGCCCCCTCCATGCCCTTGATGATCAGGTCGGCGGCGTCGGTCCAGCCCAGAAAGCGCAGCATCATCTCGGCGGACAGGATCAGCGAGCCGGGATTGGCCTTGTCCTGGCCGGCGTGGCTGGGGGCCGTGCCGTGGGTCGCCTCGAACATGGCGTAGTCGTCGGAGAGGTTGCCGCCCGGCGCGATGCCGATGCCCCCCACCTCCGCCGCCAGGGCGTCGGAGATGTAGTCGCCGTTGAGGTTCATGGTGGCGATGACGTCGTACTCCGCCGGCCGCAGCAGGATCTGCTGCAGGAAATTGTCGGCGATGGCGTCCTTGATCAGGATGCGCCCTTCCTCCTCGGCGGCGTCCCAGGCGGCGTCGGCGGCCTCGGCGCCGTCCCGGTCGCGGATGGCCTCGTACTCCCGCCAGGTGAAGGTGCGGTCGCCGAACTCCTCCTCCGCCACCTCGTAGCCCCACTGTTTGAAGGCGCCCTCGGTGAACTTCATGATGTTGCCCTTGTGCACCAGGGTCACCGACTGGCGGTTGTTGTCCAGGGCGTACTCGATGGCCTTGCGCACCAGCCGCTTGGTGCCCTCCTCGGACACGGGCTTGATGCCGATGCCGGAGGTCTCGGGGAAGCGGATGCTCTTGACCCCCATCTCCTCGCGCAGGAACTTGATCAGCTTGCGCGCGTCCGGGGAGCCCGCCGGCCATTCGATGCCGGCGTAGATGTCCTCGGAGTTCTCGCGAAAGATGACCATGTCCACCGTCTCGGGCTTCTTCAGCGGCGAGGGGGTGCCGTTGAAGTAGCGCACCGGGCGCAGGCAGACGTAGAGGTCGAGCTCCTGGCGCAGGGTGACATTCAGGCTGCGGAAACCGCCGCCCACCGGGGTGGTCAGGGGGCCCTTGATGGCGACGCGATAGTCGCGGAGGGCCTGCAGGGTCTCGTCGGGCAGCCAGGTGTTGTTGCCGTAGGTGGCCACCGCCTTCTCGCCAGCGAAGATCTCCATCCAGCGGATCCGCCGCTGGCCGCCGTAGGCTCGCTCCACGGCCCCGTCCACCACCTCCCGCATGGCCGGCGTGATGTCCGCGCCGATGCCGTCACCCTCGATGTAGGGCAGGATGGGCCGGTCGGGGACGTTCCACTGCCCGTCCCCGCCCCGGGTAATGGGTTCGCCGTCTTCCGGTACCTGGATCTTGTCGTACGCCATCGAGCCTCGCACCCCGTCTGCTTTCACCATGACCCGCCGCCCCGGCGTGGGCTACCCCGGGGCGGCGGCTGTATTCGCGCGGCAATCAGGGAAAAGAGGCTACCTCGAACGGCCACTAGGTGCAATTTGAGCGAACCGTTAGGCAACCAGACTTTCCCGCATCGAACATGGGCTGATCCCGCTTGTCCATTTACGGGAGTTGCCTTACCCCCACAGGGAGGACAGGGTTGCATGACAACAAGACGCCTGGATTACCTGGAGCTTACCCTCCTCACCACCGCAGCCACCCTCTGGGCTTTCTATTACTACGTCGTCGGCCACCTCGCTCAGCGCTCCGGCATCGACTTCGGGGAATCCCTGATGACCCCCCTGGACGCGGCCATCCCGCATACTGACCTGTTCCTGCCTTTCTACCTGCTCTGGTACCTGATGCACTTCATCACCGCGGGGATGGTGGTACGGTTTTACGGGCGGGATCTCCCGATGCTCAGGCGCTTCTTCGGGGGAACCATTCTGTTGTGGGGACTTGCCTACGGCGCCTTTCTCCTCTTCCCGAACAGCATCGAGCACCTCCTCCACACCGGCTTCGAGGAAGGCCTGCGGGTTTGGAGCGGGGCCGAGACAGCCTTCTCCCAGCTTGTACCCTTTTGGAACGCCGCCCCTTCCTTGCATGTGGCCGCCGGCTGGTTTTATTACCGGGCCATCTGGCAGCATACCAAGCCAGAATGGCGGCGGTGGTATCTCTTCTGGGTTCTGCTCATGAGCCTCGCCACCGTCACCCTCAAATATCATTACCTGGTGGACGTCCTGGTGGGCGTGCTGTGCGCCGAATTGGCCTTTTCTCTCAGCATTGGCAAAAGGGACATCCTGCGAACCGAGCACTGGGACCGCCTCCCCCGCCGCCAGCTGCTTACCCTGCAAGGTGGTGCCGTCCTGGTCCTCGGTGGCGGGCTCGGGCTTTCGATGGAGGCGGGCTTTTGGCAGTTCTTCCGGGAGTCCCCTTGAAAAGGCGTCAATTCGCCCCATGGGTCCCGCTGGCCCCAGCCGCCTCACACCCGGCGGCAGGCATCAGGTCCGGGCCGACCGGAGCTCCGCCCATAAACCACAGGAGAGCCAGATGGTCACGCTTCCCGAGCGCGAGGAGCAGATCGTTCGCGCCCACGCCGGTCTGATCCACCGCGTCGTCCTGGCCTGCCACGACCGCAGCCAGGTGCCGGATCTGGAGGAGGTTCTGGAGCAGGCGGAGAACAACGGCTGGGTCCAGCTCGTGGTGGCCATCCGCCGCATCCTCGACGGCGCCCGCGGCGAGGACCTCCTGTACGGCCTGGATGACGAGGACCGGGTGGTGGTGGAAGCCATCCTCGGGGGCATCCAGGATCCTTCCGCCCTGCCCGACCCGCAGGCGGGGGCCGACCCCGCCATGGCCGCCAGCGGCCTGGCCTCCATCATCCACGCCGCGGGGACGGGGCAGAGCGAGGCCCTGCAGTGGGCGGCGCAGATGGCCGAACAGATGCACCAGGCCGGCGGCGACATGACCCGCCTCTCCGCCATCATCCGCCCCATGATCAACGGCGAGCGGGACCGCGGCCGACTCACCCGCGGCATGGGGGAGCAGGGCCGCCAGCTGGTGGACGGCATCCTGGAGGAGCTGGCCCGGCTGGAACGGCAGTAGCCGCGCCCGGAAGGCCCTACTGCAGGGGGGCCTCCGGGTCGTCCCCGCCGCCCCGCGCGCGGTCCATCTCCAGCAGGGTGAGCAGCAGCTGCGCCCGCTGGTTGAGGGTCTCCGCCAGGACCAGCCCCTGCTTCTCCCGCGCGCCCAGGGGCAGCATCACCGCCAGGGTGTTGACCAGGGCCTCGGCCCCCGCACCCTCCAGGGATTCCCAGTCCACCTCCAGGGATTTCCGCTCCAGGTAGGCCTCCAGGGCGCCGAACAGGCGCCGCCGATCCAGATCCGGCTCCGGGGCGGCATCCAGGTCCCCGGCGTAGTGGGCCCAGTCCGGGCGGACTTGGCGGAACGGCGTGCCCACCTCCGCCTCCTCCGCCACGGCGAAGCGGCACACTCCGGTCAGGGTGATGAGGTAGCGCCCATCCTCGGTCTCGCTGAAGGCGCTGAGGCGGCCCAGGCAGCCCACCCGCGACAGGTCGGGGTCGGGGGTATCCTCCTCCGCCCCGTTGACGGCGGGCTGGATCATGCCGATCACCCGGTCCCCGGCCAGGGCGGCGTCCACCATGGCCAGGTAGCGGGGCTCGAAAACATTGAGGGGGAGCCGCACGCCCGGCAGCAGGATCACCCCGGTCAGGGGGAAGACCGGGACCACCTCCGGCAGGGCGTCGACATGGGAATAGGGGCCCCGCGTGCTCATGGTCATCCTCGCTGGGGGGGAGGCGGGCCCGGAACGGTCCATTCCCGCCCCCGGTCCGGGATCCGGGCAGGCCGGGCAGCTAGCCGCGCCCACTCAGCAGGGCGGCGGCGATCTCCTCCCATTCCCGGTCCAGGGATTCGCTGGACATGGTCCGGGCCGCCCGGCTGTACCAGTACTGGGCGTTACCGAGGTCGCCCTCCTTGCGGTGCAGGTAGGCGTGGACCCAGGCCCCGTCGCGGTTGGGCTCGGCCTGGGCCAGCCGGTGGGCGCCCTCCCAGTCGCCCTGGGCATCCCACCAGAGAGCCTGCAAGGGGCGCCCCACCCCCTCCGGGGGATTTTCGTCCGCCAGGGTGGCCTTGAAGGCATCGAGATCCATGCTTCCTCCCTGCGAATTTCCTACCCTGGAAGGTGCGACTTGAGCCTCGCGGCCCCCACCCATCCGAGGGAACTGCTATTGTTGCATTAAATAAGAATCTTCAGGGGAGGGCCGCACTTTCCCGCCGGAGCCGCGCGACCCGCAGCCCCTGCCACCGCACCGGGGAGAAGCTGCCATGATGCATTCCGAGGACCGCCAGATGGTCAAGAACCTGGCCGCCGTCCTGGGCGGCCTCATCGGCATCGCCCTCGCCCTGATCATCGTCGCCAACCTCATCGGCTGACGCCCGTTCCGGGCCCCGGCCGCTAGAGAATCGCCCGGACGCTCTCCGGCGGGCGTCCGATGGCCGCGCGCTCCCCGTGGACCACGATGGGGCGCTCGATGAGCTTGGGGTTCTCGGTGAGAATCCGGAGCCACTCCTCGCGGGAGCGGTCGTCCTGCTTGGACAGCCCGAGCTCCTTGAAGAGCTTCTCCTGGGTCCGGGTGATTTCCAGGGGCCCCTTCCCCAGCATGGTGCAGATCCGGTCCAGCTCCTCCGCCGCCGGCGGGGTCTTCTGGTAGTCGACCACCAGCGGCTCCATCCCCTCCTCCCTGAGGAGCTCCAGGGTCTGCCGGCTCTTGCTGCAGCGGGGGTTGTGGTAGATGGTTGTGTCCGTCATGGCATCTCCCTGGCCGATCTCCGGTGTCCGGGACTATAGCATTCCGGTCCGCCCCCCCGAACGGCCCCGCCCATCTCAGACCGCCTCCTCGCCCTCGGGACGCAGGTAGAAGCGGCGCCGGATGCCCCCGTCCCCGGCGAGCTCGTAGATGCGCGGCACGGCCAGGGGGATGTTCAGGTGCGGGATGTCCTCGTCGGAGATGCCCTCCAGGTACTTCACCAGACCCCGCAGGCTGTTGCCGTGGGCGGCCACCAGCACGTCGTCGCCGGCGAGCAGGCGCGGCCGGATCCGCTCCCGCCAGCAGGGAAGCACCCGGTGGACGGTGTCGGCCAGGGATTCGGCGGCGGGGATCTGATCGGCATCCAGGTGGGCGTACTTGGCCTCGAACCGGGCATGGCGGGGATCATCGGGCTCGAGCAGCGGGGGCCGCACCCCGTAGGAGCGCCGCCACTGGTGGAGCTGCTCGGCCCCGTAGAGCCGCTCGAAGGCCGCCTTGTTCTCGCCCTGCAGGGCTCCGTAGTGGCGCTCGTTGAGGCGCCAGTCCTTGAAATCCGGGATCCACATCCGGTCCAGGTGGTCTTGGACCAGCCAGAGAGTGCGGATGGCCCGCCGCAGGTAGGAGGTGAAGGCGAGGTCGAAGGTATAGCCGGCCCCGTGCAGGCGGCGGCCGGCCTCCCGGGATTGCTGCACCCCTTTCTCGGAGAGGTCCACATCCGTCCAGCCGGTAAATCGGTTCTCCAGGTTCCACTGGCTCTCGCCGTGGCGGATCAGGGCGAGGTAGGGCATCGGGCTGGGCCTCCCTGGCTCGGGCGGTACGGGCACCCCGGCCGCCCACGCGTGTCCTATAATCCGGAGACTCTAGCCAATTCCCGGGGCGGACCCAATGCTTCTCCCGATCCTAGCTGCGCTGCTCCTGCTCGCCCTGCTTTTCGGCCCCCAGCTCTGGGTGCGGAGCGTCATGGCCCGATATGGCCGGGATCGGCCCGACTACCCGGGGACCGGCGGGGAGCTGGCGGCCCACCTGCTGGACCGCCTGGGCCTGGCGGACGTGCGGGTGGAGATGGCCGACCAGGGGGACCACTACGACCCCGAGCGCAAGGTGGTGGCCCTGCTCCCCGACCACTACCACGGCCGTTCGCTCACCGCGGTGGCCGTGGCGGCGCATGAGGTGGGGCACGCCCTCCAGGACCAGGCCGGGTACCGCCCCCTCCACCTGCGCGGCCGACTGGTTCGGCTCGCCCAGGGGCTGCAGCGCACGGGCTCGGTGGTGGTGATGGCCGCTCCCCTGTTCGTGCTCGTCAGCCGCTCGCCCTCGGGGCTGCTGCTGCCCCTGCTGGCGGGGTTGATCAGCGTGGGCGCCGCGGCGGTGGTGCACCTGATCACCCTGCCGGTGGAGCTGGACGCCAGCTTCCGGCGCGCGCTCCCGGTCCTCGAGCAGGGCGGCTATCTTCCCGCGGAGGACCGCAAGCCCGCCCGGCGCATCCTGTCGGCGGCCGCCCTCACCTACGTGGCCGCCTCCCTGTCGGGCATGCTCAACCTCTGGTACTGGCTGCGCATGCTGCGCCGCTGAGGTTGACGGTCTCAGTGGAAGAGGTGCCCCCGCCGCAGCTGGCCCTTCCGGTTGAAGTGGTGGTGCCCCTTCCGGCGCAGGAAGAGGCCCTTCTGCGCCCGCCTCGACCGGCGGGACATATACACGGGGATGGCAATGGCGGAGACCAGAGCGACCCCGATGGACCCCAGGTAGGCATAGCGGGGCATCCTGCTGCGTTCTTTCATGGTCCTTCCCCTATGGTTGCCGGACGGCCGAGCACCCCACGTAGGGGTGGAGGGTCCTTCCAGGGCTTCATTCATTGAGAGAATGCGCCCGAGGGGGGAGTTCCGGGTATAGGGGAGGGCGCCTAGGGAACCGGCTCCGGACGTCTCAGGACAGAAGCTCCTGGCCCACGGGCCGGCGGACCGTCGACGGGACCTTCCCTTCCACCAGCTCCAGGAAGCCCGCTCCGAAACGGGCCACCTCCTCCCAGTCCGTGAGCTCCCAGTCCCGGCTGGTGTCGGTGGGGCCGCCGGCCCGGGCGATGATGCGCCGCATCACCCAGCGCTTGAGGCTTCCGTACCGGGTATAGGGGATGGCCCCGGCGAAGGTGGCCCACCGGTCCGGCTGCCAGCCCTCCTCGGCGAGGAAGACCTCCACCAGCTCACGGATCTGGGCCTGGGCGGCGGGGTCGGAGCTGGCCGCCGACCCGCTCACCGAGTAGAAGGCGGAGGGGACGGCGCGCAGGTCCGAGAGATGCCGGCGGATGAAACGCCGAATGTAGGCCTGGTGGTGGCCGGCATGGAGGGAGGCGCCCACCAGGACACCGTCACAGGCGGCCGGGGACAGGCCCTCGGGGAGCTGGTCCCCCCGGTGCACCTCCACATGGTGGTCGGCGCGCCGGATCTGCCCGCCGAGCGTCTCGGCGATCTTGCGGGTCTGTCCCTCGCCGGTGCCGTACACGATCAGGATGCGCATGCCGCCCTCCCCCGCCTCGAACCCTGTTCCCTGGCAACCGGGGCTTTTCGGAGGCCCTGGGAAAACCATTAGCAGAGGTTGAGCGGGGGAGGCATGCGGGGATACCCGTACAGGTCAATAAACGGGCACGAGGTGGTAGCCCTGCTCCTGGTAGCCGATCACGGAGACGAAGCCATCCCCCACCACCTCCAGGCCGGAAAGGAGGCGGTCGGCGTCGGTGTCGGTGACCTCGAGCGCCACGTTGCACACCTCCAGGCGGACGTTGTCCAGGGAGCGCAGCTTGTCGATGCCCTCGCGGACCTTCTCCAGGGCCTCCGCGTGCTCCAGGGCCTCCAGGCTGTCGGGATCCTCCTCGGTAAGGAACTGCACGGAGGGGCCGATGAAGGTAAGGACGAAATCCGGCTCCACTCCCTGCTCCTCCAGGCTCCGGTAGGTATTCGGAATCAGGTTGAGGTAGAGGCCCAGCTTTTCCGGGTTCCCGATGTCGACGAGGAAGACCCCCTTGCCCTCTTCCACCCCCTCCAGGGCGGCGGCGTCATCGAAGTCCGCCGCCCCGGCGGCCGGCACGGCCAGGACCAGGATCCCCGCCAGAAGCGCCCGAACCAATGTCCGCATCGTGTCCTCCTGTAGAAAACCGAATGTGTGTTCGGCGCATTCATACCGGAATTGCTCGGTCCAGGAAAGGAAACACCCGGACACCGCGCGGACGACGAGCATGGGCCCCCAAGGCGCGGAGGGCCGTAGGCGGAGCCCACGCTCGCGTTGTATCCTGGCAGGATGCGCAAGGATCTCGACATCGACGCCCTGCGGGAACGGCTGCGCGCCCGCCTGGCCGAGCTGGAGGCCGGCCATGAGGCCCGCACGGAGGCCTCCCGGACCGTGGACCTGGACCAGGCCCGCACCGGACGGCTGACACGCATGGACGCCCTCCAGCAACAGGCCATGGCCCAGGAGAGCAACCGGCGCGCGCAGCTGGAGAAGCAGCGCATCCGCGGGGCCCTGCAGCGGATGGAGTCCGGAGACTACGGCTACTGCGTCCGTTGCGAGGAGCCCATCGGGGTGGGCCGCCTGGAGGCGGACCCCTCGGTCACCCTCTGCATCGACTGCGCCAGCGGCGAGGATTGAGCCCCCGCCCAGGAGCCCCGGCCGTGTTTCGCAAGGACCTGATCCCGATGCTGCGGGACAACCCCATGGGGGTCGGCGAGCTGGCCCGGACCACGGGACTGCGGCCGCGGGATCTGGCCGGGGAGCTGGCCGGGGAACTGGAGCACCTGCGCCAGAGCCTGCGCAACGAGGCCTGCCGGCTGGTGATCCTTCCGGCCACCTGCCGCAAATGCGGCTTCACCTTCGACGCCGACAAGCTCACCAAGCCCGGCAAGTGCCCCCGCTGCCGGGGGACCTGGATCCAGGAGCCGCGCGTAAAGATCGAAAAGGCCTGATCCCGGCTTGCGGCTTCCCTCTCAGCGGGCCGAAACGGCCCGCCGCGGGGTCCTCCGATTCGGCATCCCGGGCCGGGCACTGCCCGTCCTTCCGCAGGCGCCCTTCCCCGTCCACAAGCGGCAGGTCCCGGATGCGCCGGCCCGTGGCCGCGCACACCGCGTTGGCGGCCGCCGGGGCCAGAGGCGGCACCCCGGGCTCGCCCACGCCGCCCAGATCGCCGCCGCCCTCGAGGATGGCCACCTCCACCGCCGGCATCTCGGGCAGGGTGAGGATGGGCTGGTCCGCGTAGGTGGCCTCCACCGTGGCGCCGTCGGCGAAGGTGATCCCGCCGCGGAGGGCAGCGGAGAGGGCGAAGGCCACGGCGCCCTCCATCTGCGCCCGAATGCCGTCCGGCTGCACCGCCCGGCCGCAGTCGATGGCGACGGTCACCCGGTACACCGTCGCCCGGTCGGCGGCGTCAACGGCCAGCTCCACCACCTCGGCCACGATGCTGCCGAAGGAGCGGTACACCGCCAGCCCCTGGTGGCGGCCCGCCGCCGCCCGGCCCCAGCCGGCCCGCTGAGCCGCCTCCTCCAGCACCGCGCGGTGGCGGGGGGCTTCCGTCAGGTGGTCGAGGCGAAAGGTCAGAGGGTCCTGGCCCGCCGCGGCGGCCAGCTCGTCCAGGAAGGATTCGAGGGCGAAGGCATTGTTGGAGGCCTCCACGGACCGCCAGGGTCCCGTGGGGATCCCGGGGTCCGCCTCCACTCGCTCCTCGCGGTAGTGGTGCAGGTCGTAGGGTACCGAGATCCCCCCGAGCGCCATGCGGGGGCCGGCGAGGCGCATCCACCACGCCTCCAGCCGGTCTTCGTCGTCCAGGGCGGCGCGCAGGCGGGCGGCATGCCCCGGGCGGTAGAAATCGTGGCGGGTATCGTCGGCCCGGGTCCACAGCACCTGCACTGGACCGTCCACGTGCCGGGCCACCGCCACCGCCTCGCGCACGAAGTCCGTCTGCAGCCGCCGGCCGAAGCCACCCCCCAGGAAGAGGCTGTGCACCTGGACCCGCTCCGGGGGCAGGCCCGCCGCCTCCGCGGCCGCCTCCCGGGCATCCCCCGGGGCCTGGGTGCCCACCCACACCTCGCAGCGCTCCCCCTCCACCCGCGCGGTGCAGTTCATGGGCTCCAGCGGCATGTGGGCGAGGTACGGGGTGGCGTAATCCGCCTCCACCACCCGGGAGGCCACCCGCAGGGCCTCCTCAGCCCGGCCCAGGGGGGCCCGGGCCTCCCCGGGCCGCTCCAGTCCCTCCCGAAGGCGTCGGTGGACCGCCGTGCTCCCCAGCCCGGCCATCGGGCCGGGATCCCAATCCACGCGGAGACGGTCCCGGGCGGCCTCGGCGGCGGGGAAATCGGCGGCCACCACGGCCACTCCATGGTCCAGGGGCACGGCCCGATGGAAGCCCGGCACCCCGGCCGCATCGGCAACGTCGTAGCCCCGCAGCCGCCCGCCGTGGGTGGGGCTGCGCCGCACCACCGCCACCCGCATGCCCGGAAGGTCCACGTCCTGACCGTAGACCGTGCGGCCGGTCACCATGTCGGGGGCATCGAAACGGGGGATGGAACGGCCCACCAGGCGGAACCGCTCCGGGGACTTGAGGACGGGGTTCCGGGGCGCGTGCAGCCGGACGGCGCGGTGCGCGAGCTCGCCGTACCCGAGCCGGCGCCCGGTATGGGGATGGAGGACCCCGCCCGACTCGGCCCGGCAGCGGTTGGGGGCCACCTCCCACCGCTCCGCCGCCGCGCGCACCAGGACCTCCCGCGCCGCGGCGCCGGCCCGCCGCAGGGGGCCCCAGGCCCCGCGGACGGAGGTGCTGCCGCCGGTGACCTGCCGGCCCAGGAGGGGGTTGGTGTAGTCGGGGTGGGCCGGGGCCAGCTTCACCCGCACCTGGGCGGGGTCCACCTCCAGCTCCTCCGCCAGCAGCAGGGCCTGCCCGGTGAGGGCCCCCTGCCCCATCTCCGCGCATCCGACGGTCAGGGCCACCGTGTCGTCCTCGTGAACGCGCACCCACGGGTTCAGGACCACCCCGGGGTCCGGGGCCGACCCCGGACCCCGCAAAAGGGGGCCTTGGCCGGAGGGCGCGGAAACGCCCTCCCGGAGGTGGCGCGCCGCGCGGTGCACGGCCCGCCGGATGCGGAGGTAGGTGCCGCAGCGGCAGAGCACCGGCCCCAGGGCCGTATCCACCTCGCCTTCCGTGGGCTCGGGACGCCGGGCCAGCAGGGCGGCGGCCGCCATCTCCTGGGCCGGCTGGCAGAAGCCGCATTGGGGCACCTGCTCCTCCAGCCAGGCGCGGAGCACCGGGTGGTCGGGATCCGCCGCCAGCCCCTCGATGGTGGTTACCGCGCGGCCCCGGGCCTCGGCGAGGGAGGTGGTGCAGGCATGCACCGCGGCACCGTCCAACTGAACCACGCAGGCCCCGCACACCCCCACCCCGCAGCCGTACTTGGTGCCCTTCAGCCCCAGGTCGTGGCGCAGGGCCCAGAGGAGGGCTCGGTTATCCCCGGCCTCCACGCGGCACGGCCGGCCATTGACGGTCAGCTCGATCATGACGTCCCCCGGAGCGGCGGTTGCTCCCCCCACCTTGGCACCGGTGGGGGCCGGGGTCAGTCCGGGCGGGCCCCTCGCACGGGACGGCGAGGGCGGGACCGGTCCGGTCCGGGCCAGGAGGCAGGGGCGCGCCCCGAGCCGGACCGGGCCTCACCGGCAGAAATACCGCTTCTCCCGGGAATGGACGATCCCCAGGAACAGCTCCGCGTGCACCAGGGCCGCCACCACCACCCCCAGCCAATCGGGCCATCCCCGCATAAGGCTGTGGAACTCCACTCCCGCGTAGCCGAGCAGCAACAGCACAGAGGGATAGACGGCCACCGCCGCCACGAACAGGCTCCAGAAGGTCCAGCCGATCGCGGCCCGGACCTCCAGAAACAGGGGAACACTCAGCAGCAGGACCACGGGATAGGCCCCCAGCGCCCAGGCCGGTACCGGATCCTCGGGGGCCAGAGAGCTTCCGCCCCCGTCGGCCCAATCCAGGGCCATGCCCGAGACCAGCCAGACCATGAAGAACACGGTAACGCCCGCCAATGGACTGACCAGAAATGCGAAAATCGTGCGCATGGCACCGAACCTCCCGAGCTAGGGTTTGCACTCGGGACGGGTAGAGCAAAAGGCGGACCAACCCGCTATTGGGCTGAATCCCCTGGAGAAGGCCCCGAGGGACCTGGATGCTCTCCGGGCGCACTGGCGCCGGACGGCGACGCCCCGCACGCCCCGTGTACGGCAGATCCCTGAATGCGTAAGGGAATCCTCCCAGGACGTGAGGCGACAGCCGGGGTGCCGAAGGAAGATCCCCCCCCCCCGGGCCTAGCCCACGGCTCGGGAACCTGGACACGATCATTGAAGGGGGGGCGGTCCTTGCGGGTAAGCTGAAGGGAGGAGTCTCGCATCCCTCGAATCACCGGTTACGAAGGAGGGGGCCGGCCCCACCTCGAGCCCGGAAGGAACCGGAGGATTCCGGTGCCATACAAAGCCCCCCACCGCCCCGACGCGCCCCTTGCCCCGCTGTTCAACCGGGGGTTTGGTGTTTCAATCGATTGGATAACAGGCTATAAGGAGGGCATGGGCCTCGATGCCAGCCTGGGGAGGCCTCGTGGGTCCGCCCTGGCCAGAGGCGGCCGGCCGGCACGGCGGCCAATGGGTGCGCAGCAATAAAGGGGAGAACAATGGAGAGCGCTAGTGGGGACGAGCCCCATTCTTCGCCAGGGGCCTCCCTTTTCGACCAGCTTTTCCGCCACGCCCCCTTTCCCCAGGTCCTGGTCGACCCGGAACAAGGCACCGTGCTCCGGGCCAGCCCCGCCGCCTGCGACCTCCTGCAGGGGCCCGGCGAGGACCTGGAAGGCGTCCCGCTGGCCGACCTCTTTCCGGAGCCCGAGGACGACCTGGCCGAGTTCCTGGACCGACTCACCCGGGAGTGGTCGGCCTCGCTGCGCGCCCGGATCCCCCCGGCTCGGGTCCTTGAGCTGCGGGGCACGGCCCTGGAGACCGGGGAGGGCACCCGGGTCCACATCGCCCTGCAGGACGTCTCCGCCGAGACGGAGCTGACCGCCGCGCGCGGCTTCCGGGAATCCCTGGTGGAGCATTTTCCCGACGCGGTCTTCCTGAAGGATCGCCAGGGGGTGTACGAAACCTTCAACGCGGAGTTCCTGCGGCGGCTGGGCAGGGACCACGACGAGGTGCTGGGCGTCCGGGACCGGGAGGTGGTCCCTCCGGAGCTCGTGGAGCACTGCACCGCCACCGACCGCAAGGTGCTCACGGAGGAGCGCCCCTACGTCACCGAGCGCTGGCTGCAACGGGACTCGGGCGAATGGACCCTGCTGCAGATCCTCAAGCTCCCCTACCGGGATACCGACGGTCATCTGCACGGCGTGATCGGGGTATGCCGGGACGTAACCGAACTCCACCACACCGAGCGGCGCCTCCGTACCAGCGAGCATCAGCTCCGGGAGATCCTGGAGGCCTCCCCCGAGGGTCTGTGGATGGGCGACTTCGAGTCCCTGGAGACCGTGGAGGTGAACGGCGCCCTGTGCGAGATGCTGGGGCGCTCCCGGGAGGAGCTCCTGGGCACCCGCCCCGACGAATGGATCGAGCCGGCGGATCGTCCCGCCTTCTGGGAGGAGGCCACCCGGCGCCGGGAGGCGCAAACCCGGCGGTACGAGATCAGCCTCCTCACCCAGGCGGGGGATCGGGTTCCGGTGGTGGCGAACGTGAGCACCTCCTATGACCCGGAAGGCGCCCCGCGGTACTCGGTGGCCTTCGTCACCGATATTACCCACCTCAAGGAGACGGAACGCTCCCTGCAACGGGTCGCCGACATCCTGGAGGCCTTCCCCGGGCCCGTGATGCTCTGCAGCACCGATTTCAAGGTGCTCTATCAGAACCGCTTCGCCCGGGAGACGCTGGGCGACTACCAGCCCGGGACCACCCCGGTCAGCGCCCTCGCCGGGGACCACACGGCCCATGAGATCCTGCAGCGGCAGGCCGTCCCCACGGCCCGCGAGGACGGGTCCTGGACCGGCGAGGTCTCCCTGCTGGACCGGACGGGGCGCGAGCGGCCCTTCCTGATGACGGTGCTGGCCCACCCCGAATCCGATGGGCAGGTGGAGCGGCTTTCCGCGGTGGGGGTGGACATCGCCGGGGAGAAGGAGGCCGAGGCCCGGGAGAAGCACTACCTGGAGCAGCTGAACCGCGTGAGCCGTCTGATCTCCATGGGGGAGCTGGTCTCCGTCCTCAGCCATCAGCTCAACCAGCCGCTCACGGCCCTGAGCAACTACGCCACCGCCGGCACCCAGCTGCTCGCCCAGAAGAGCGCCATGCCCTCCCAGATCCAGGAGCTCCTGGAGGGAATGGGGAGCGAGGCCCAGAAGGCCTCGGGAATCCTGACCCACATCCGCAGTTTCCTGAAGGGTCAGGCCCCCGACCTCCGGCCCCTGGAGGTCAATCCCCTCATCCGGGAGCTGGTGCCCTTCATCTGCACCGGCCACTCGGGGAAGGTGCCCCCCATTGAGCTGGACCTCGACGAGGACCTGCCCCCGGTGAAGGCGGACGGCATCCAGCTGCAGGAGGCCGTCTTCAACCTGGCCCGCAACGGGATCGAATCCTGCCGGGAGCGGAACCCCGAAAGCCCCGGACCCTTGATCCTGCGCACCCGGAGGACCGAGGAAGGGGCGGAGATCCGCGTCATCGACCACGGCACGGGGCTGCCCGACGGCCTCGACCTGGAGGCCCTGGAGCCCTTCTTCACCACCAAGGAGAAAGGGCTGGGCCTGGGCCTCTGGATCGTCAAGTCCATCGTCCAGAGCCACGGCGGCCGGCTGGACGCCTGGAACCACCCCGACAGACCGGGCGCCACCTTCCGCATCGCCCTGCCCGCGGCCGCGTAGCCCACCGACAACCTACCGACCCCAAGGCCCCCGAACGTGTCCCGGGACGGCCCGGTTTGTCCAACCCTGTAGATCCCCCGTTTCACCTCCCCGGACAGCGAAACGACCGGACAGCACCCACCCCTTACCGGACAAGGTTTCAGGGGCTGAAGGGCTCCTGTATTTTAGTGGGTTCTAATCTACTCAAACCAAAAGGGGAATTCATGCGGAAGATTCTGCTGTCCGCCGTCCTAGCCCTCGCTTTCCTTGCCGCCCCGGCCCAGGCCATGGACATGGAGCTTTACTCCGGGGACACCTTCGAGTACGCCGAAACCAGCGAGGACGAGAACTTCGTCTACGCCGACCTGACCTTCGGCGGGGAGCTCCTGCTGCTGCCCTTCTTCGACGGCTGCTGCAACATCGACATCCTCGTGGCCGTGATCGAGCCGGAGTCAATGAGCTTTTTCTCCGACACTATCGAGAGCGGGGAGAACGTCTACACCGAAACCCTGTCCACGGGCGAAACCGTCTATATCGCCAGCCTCGAGGGGGTGCTCTACACGGAGGGGCAAATCGGCGTCATGGCCGACCGCATCGGGGAGATGGCGGACCGGATCGTCTACACCGAAGAGCTGATCGTGGAGACCGAGAACCTGATCGTGGACGTTACCCGCTTCTCCCAGGCCAACCTTCTGACCTTCGTGGACATGCTGAACCCGCTGAAGATTCTGGAATAGCCGGGATTCCCCCGCACGTCACCCGGGCTGCGCGCCCGGGTTCCGTTGCGGGGCCTGTTTGGCCTGGCCAGCCCCTCCGGCACCTTTCCTCAAACCACCAGACTCGGCTCCTTGCGGCCGGTGATGGCGGTCACCTCCGCCACCTCCCGCACCGCCTCGGCGACGTCCTTCAGCACGTCCCGGCACTCGTCGTTGTGCCGCAGCGGGTCGCCCTCCCGCTTCTCCAGGTAGATCCGCAGGGTGGCACCGGCGGTTCCCGTCCCGGACAGACGCAGGACGGCCCGGGCGCCGTTGTCGAACCAGAGGCGGATGCCCTGGCCCGTGGTGGTGTGCCCGTCGATGGGGTCGGTGTAACCGAACTCGTCGGCCTCGGTGACGCGGGGGCCGGCCGCTGTGGGAGCCCCCGCCAGACCGGGGAGCCGGTCGCGGAGGTGGGCCATGAGGCGCTCGCCCTGCTCCCGGGTCAGCCCCTCGTAGTCGCGGCGGCTGTAGAAGTCCCGCCCGTACCGGGACCAGTGGCCGCGCACCACCGCCTCCACCGACTCCCGGCTGGCGGCGAGGATGGAAAGCCACGCCAGAACGGCCCACAGGCCGTCCTTCTCCCGCACGTGGTCGGAGGAGGTGCCGAAGGACTCCTCCCCGCACAGCTGGACGCGATCGGCATCGAGGAGGTTGCCGAAGAACTTCCAGCCGGTGGGGGTCTCGAAGCACTCGTAGCCCCGGGCCTCGGCGACCCGGTCCACCGCCCGGCTGGTGGGCATGGAGCGGGCCACGCCGGAGACCCGGCCGCGGTAGCCGGGAATGGCGTCCAGGTGGTCGGCGATAACCGCCAGGCTGTCGGAAGGGTTCACGAAGAAATGCCGGCCCACGATCATGTTGCGGTCGCCGTCGCCGTCGGAGGCGGCGCCGAAGTCCGGGGCGTCGTGCCGGTACATGCGCTCCATGAGGTCCCGGGCGTGCACGGGATTGGGATCGGGCTGGCACCCCGCGAAGTCCGGCTTGGGCTCGCCGTTTATGACTGTCCCCCGCGGCGCGCCCAGGTCCTCCTCCAGGATGGCTCGGGCGTAGGGGCCGGTGACGCCGTGCATGGCGTCGAAGACCATGGAGAAGGTCCCGGAGCCGAGCAGGGCCCGCAGGGCGTCGAAATCGAACAGCTCGGCCATGAGGGCCCGGTAGTCGGCCACCGGGTCGATGACCTCCACGGGCATGCCCTCCACCTCGGTGGCCCCTTCCCGGGAAAGGTCCACCTCCGCGTGCTCCTGGGTGATGTGGTAGCCGTGGATCTCCAGGGAGCGGGCGTAGATGGCCTCCGTCACAGGCTCCGGGGCGGGGCCGCCGTTGGCGATGTTGTACTTCACCCCGAAGTCGCCGTCCGGGCCGCCCGGATTGTGGCTGGCGGTGAGGAGGATGCCCCCGGCGGCCCCACGCCGCCGGATGGTGGCGGAGACCGCCGGCGTGGAGAACAGCCCGTCGCGCCCCACCAGGACCCGGCCCACCCCGTTTGCCGCGGCCATGCGCAGGATGGTGTCGATGGCCGTCTCGGTGTAGTAGCGGCCGTCGCCGCCCAGGATGAGGGTGCCGCCCCGGAGCTCCGTGCAGGTATCGAGCACGGCCTGAATGAAGTTCTCCAGGTAGCGGGGCTGGGAGAACTGCTCCACCGTCTTGCGCAGGCCCGAGGTGCCTGGGCGCTGATCCTCGAAGGGGGAGGAGACTTCCTCGATGATGGTCATGATCACTCCCGGTGGCGGTCGGGGTCGGCGGGGTGGGAGGTCCGCCTCCCCGGGACCCTCCCATGATCCCATCATCCTTGCGGGGGAATTGGAAAGGCCCGGGGCATCGGGGATCCACACCCTGGACGCTCAAGGGTAGCGCAACGGGCCCGGGCCCTGAACCTCCCCGGGAGCGGCCCGCTCCGGGCCGGTGCATCCGCCCGGCGGGGCCTAGCCCACGGCGCTGGCCTCGGTTCCCCGGAAATACTCCCGGCTGATGCGGAACACCACCGGCGACAGCAGCACCAGCGCCACCAGGTTGGGGAGAGCCATGAGGGCCATGGTGATGTCCGCCAGGTTCCAGATGAGATCCAGGCTGGCCATCGCCCCCATCAGGATCCCCACCACCCAGATCAGGCGGAAGGCCTTCAGGGGCTTCACTCCCGCCAGGAACTCCAGGCACCGCTCGCCGTAGAAGGCCCAGGTCAGGGTGGTGGTGAAGGCGAAGACCACCAGCCCGAAGGCCACCACGAAATCGCCCGGGCCCGGCAGGCCCTGGCTGAAGGCGGTGGTGGTGAGGCCGGCCCCGGTCTCGCCGCTGTCCCAGACGCCCGTGGTGACGATCACCAGGGCGGTCATGGTGCAGACCACGATGGTGTCGATGAAGGTGCCAAGCATGCCCACCATCCCCTGGCGCACGGGGTCGTCGGTGCGGGCCGCGGCGTGGGCCATGGGCGCCGAGCCCAGGCCCGCCTCGTTGGAGAACAGACCTCGGGCCACGCCGAACTGGATGGCCGCCATCACCCCCGCCCCGGCAAAACCGCCCACCGCCGCGGTGCCGGTGAAGGCGTCGGTGAAGATCCGCGCCAGGCCCTGGGGGATGTCGGTGAAGTTGAAGGCCAGGATGGTCAGGGCCCCGAACACGTACACGAAGCCCATCACCGGAACCAGGGCCTCCGCCACGTGGGCGATGCGGCCGATGCCCCCCACGATCACGGCAAAGGCCACCGTGGCCATGACCACCCCCGTGAGCCAGTGCGGCGCACCCACGGCCTGGTGCAGGGAATCGGCCACGGAATTGGACTGCACGGTGTTGCCGATGCCGAAGGCGGCCACCACCCCGAACAGGGCGAAGGCGGCCCCCAGCCACTGCCAGCGCGGCCCCAGGCCGTTCTTGATGTAGTACATGGGGCCGCCCACGTGGAGATTCTGCTCATCCACCTCGCGGTATTTGACCGCCAGCACCGCCTCGGCGTACTTGGTGGCCATGCCCACCAAGGCGGTGACCCACATCCAGAACACCGCCCCCGGGCCGCCCAGGTGGATGGCCGTGCCCACCCCGGCGATGTTGCCGGTGCCGATGGTGGCGGAGAGGCTGGTCATCAGGGCGCCGAAGGGGGTGATCTCGCCCTCCCCTTTCTGGGCCCCGGGGCGGATCCCCGCCCAGAGCATGCGGAAGCCGTAGCCCAGCTTACGCAGGGGCAGCAGCCGGAGCCCGATGGTCAGGAAGATTCCCGTGCCGAGCAGGAGCACCAGCATCACCGGGGTCCAGAGCACCCCGCCGACGGACTCCAGGAAGGTGTTCAGTTGTTCCATGCGGTTTTCCCTTTTATCGCGTGCCGGGCCGCCGCCCCCTGGGCCGGGCCGCGGGGCATGGTAAAGTATCATGCCTTTGTTCACGAAGAAGGTCGTCGGAATGGAGCTTTCCGCGCTTACCGCCGTTTCCCCCCTGGACGGACGCTACGGGCCCAAGGTCGCCGACCTGCGGCCCTATTTCAGCGAATACGGCCTGATCCGCAACCGGGTCCGCGTCGAGGTGGCCTGGTTCAAGGCCCTGGCCGCCGAGCCGGCGGTGGCGGAGCTCGCCCCGCTGTCCGAACAGGCGGAGGCCTTCCTGGACCGCATCGTCACCAACTTCGGCCTGGTGGACGCGCAGCGCATCAAGGAGATCGAGGCCACCACCAACCACGACGTCAAGGCGGTGGAGTACTACCTCAAGGAGCGCGCCGCGGAGCTGCCCGAGGTGGACGCGGGTGCGGAGTTCTTCCACTTCGCCTGCACCTCCGAGGACATCAACAACCTCGCCCACGGCCTCTCGCTGGCGGAGGCGCGGGCCGAGGTCCTGCTGCCAGGGGTGGACGGCCTCATCGACCGCCTGCGCGAGCAGGCGCACGCCTGGGCCGAGGAGCCCATGCTCGGGCGCACCCACGGCCAGCCCGCCACGCCCACCACGGTGGGCAAGGAGCTGGCGGTTCTCGCCCACCGACTCATGCAGGCCCGCGCTGCCGTGGCGGAGAGCCCCGTGCGCGGCAAGATCAACGGCGCCACGGGCAACTTCAACGCCCACATGGTGGCCTACCCCGAGGTGGACTGGCCGGCCCTCGCCGAGCGCTTCGTAGAGGCCCTGGGCCTGGAATGGAGCCCCTACACCACCCAGATCGAGCCCCACGACTACATGGCCGAGCTGTTCGGCGCCATGAGCCGCTTCAACACCGTGCTCACGGATCTGTGCCGGGACGTGTGGGGCTACATCAGCTTCGGCTACTTCAGGCAGCGCGCCGTGGCCGGCGAGGTGGGCAGCTCCACCATGCCCCACAAGGTCAATCCCATCGACTTCGAGAACGCCGAGGGCAACCTGGGCCTGGCCAACGCCACCCTCGACCACCTCGCCGGCAAGCTGGCCGTCTCCCGCTTCCAGCGCGACCTCACCGACTCCACCGTGCTGCGCAACATGGGCACCGGCTTCGGCTACAGCCTGCTGGCCTACCGCTCCGCCCTGCGCGGCCTGGACAAGCTGGAGATCAACCGGGAGCGGCTGGCGGAGGACCTGGACGGGGCCTGGGAGGTGCTCGCCGAGCCCATCCAGACGGTCATGCGCCGCAACGGCGTGGACCGCCCCTACGAGCGGCTCAAGGAGCTCACCCGCGGCAAGGCGGTGGACGCCGACAAGCTCGCCGAGTTCGTGGAGAGCCTGCCCCTGCCGGAAAGCGAGAAGGAAAAGCTGAAAAGCCTGACCCCGGCCAGCTACCTCGGCAACGCCGCCGAGCAGGCCCGCGCCGTCTGAGCCCCCATCCCTTTCCAGCAAAAAGGCGGCCCCGCGGGGCCGCCTTTTTTTTCGACCTGCGCCAGAGCCCTAGAAGGCGTACTGGGCGGTAAAGCCGAAGTGGTCCACGTCGCTCTGCAGGATGGTGTATTCCACCACGCCCCGGATCTGGTGGGTGAGATCGAAGCCCACCCCGACGCCGAAGTCCAGGCCGAGGTCGGAATCGGAGCCGCCCCCGTCCACGTCCGCGGACAGGTAGGACAGGCCGAGGCGGCCCTCCAGCGTGATGGGGTCCACGGGGTAGACGTAGCGGGCGTAGGCCCCAAGGGTGGTGACGGAGACGTCGTATTCGGTGGTGTCGGTGGCCCCGGTTACAGGATCTACGACGGTGAAATCGTAGGAGGGCTTCACCAGCGTCTGCGTCAGCTCCCCCTCCACCCACAGGGAGCCCCCGCCGAGGTCCAGGTTGGCCCCGAGGTCGGACAGGTCGGCCCCGGCCCGCAGATTCAGGGCCACGCCGTCGTCGTCGGCGTAGTCCGGCATCTGCAGGGCCAGTCCAGCCGCCCCGTAGGAGCTGTCGGGCAGGCCCTGGGCCATGGTGGTGGCCGGCAAAGCCAGAGCCAGGGCGGACAGACCGCGGATCCACGTCTTCTCCATGGGGTTCCCCCTTTTTTCGTTCCCGGTGCACCGAAAAATGCGGCCTGATTATCCGGGAATCCTCCAAAAAATCAAGTTCTGGACAATTTTTCTACGGGATCTCCAAGGATTTGGACAATATTTGCCCTTTTCCGGGCCGAAACAAATCCCCTGCTTACCTCGCCCTCCTGGCCCGGTCCGGGCCTTCGCCGAGCCCTGCCCACGGAACCGCCAGCGCCCAAACCCAAAAAAGCGGCCCGGAGGGCCGCTTGGGTGGGTTCCGAATGGGCACGGCTCAGGTCAGGGTGTACCCGGCCAGACTGGGGCTTTCGGCGAGCACCTCGTTCAGGTTCTCCATCACCTCGCCCGCCACCACCTCGTCATCGGCGTAGATGCGGGGGAAGTGCTCCTTGGCGGAGCGGTAGAAGGCCGGCCGGTCCTCCTTCGCCACCCCCATCAGGTCCGCCAGGGAGGCAAGGGTCTCCCCGCCGCCGGAGGCCATATCCGCAGCCAGCTTGTTCATGTTGTCGTCGATGAACTTGGCGACCTTCTCCTTGGAGCGAACCACGCCGTCCTGGTCGCAGCCGAGCGTACCGGAGCTAATGCCGAAAGTCTGGTTGCCCAGGATCCCATTGGTGGTCACCGCCAGCACCTGGGGGGCGACGCCCTCCTGGCCGTCGAACAGCATGGTGCCGGCACCGCAGCCGGTGCTGTCCTTGGCAAGGGCGGACGATATCGGGAGCGCCGTAAGCGCAGCCATAAGAATAGTTTTTCTCCACATGGCCCCATCCCTCTATTATTGCAAGTGATCACTTTCACTTAGGCATTAGGACCACCGGCCTCACAGGGTGTCAATACGGAAACGGGGCATCCCGTCCTCGGTGCGGGGAGGCTCCCCGGACCGGCCAAAGCGCTGCCACAGGTAGGCGGCCAGCAGATCCCGCGCCTCCGGGCGGAGGAAGGTGGAGCCGTGCGCGCCCCCCGGGAACAGGCAGACCCGCTTGGGCTCCTCGGCGGCCCAATACAGGTCCCAGGCGTGGCGGACGGGGATGATCCGGTCGCCCCGGTTGTGGGTGATCAGGACGGGAATGGGGGCGATCTCCGCCATGGCATCCACGGGGCTGTAGCGGTCCGGCACATTCCAGGCCAGCCACTGGAAGGGCCAGGTGAGCCAGGTGGAAGCCAGCTTCTCGCGGGCGATTCCCCGGTAGCTTGCGAAGGCGCTATCCACCACCAGGGCCCGTACCCGGTCGCGGTGGGGGGAACGGCTGACGGCGTAGGGGGCGAGAGCCCCGCCGAGGCTCTGCCCCAGGACGGCCAGCGGGCGCTCCGGGGGCTCGCGCTCGGCCAGATAGGCCAGGGCGGCTTGCACGTCGGCCAGGGCGCCCTCCAGCGACACCGCACCCTCGGAGCGGCCGTACCCCCGGTAGTCGATCAGGAGGACGTTGAAGCCCCGCTCCGGGAGCCAGGCCACCCCGGGCAAGTGGTTGCTGATGTTCTCGGCGTTGCCATGGAGGAACAACACGCTTCCGGCGGCATCCTCCGTCTCCGCCGGCAGGTACCAGCCGTGCAGGGGCACCCCGTCCCCGGAGCGGAAACGGACCTCCTCGAACTCCAGGCCCAGGGTGGCGGGGTTCAGGACCAGTTCCCGGTCGGGGTAGAAGAACAGGCGGGTGCAGCCACCCAGAACCGGCAGCATCAGGACCAGCAGGAGGATCCGCAGCGTGGTGCCACGGGCCGAGGGCCCCGGCTCCGGCTGGGCACGCCCCCCGCCAGGCCCACGGGTCCCACTCCGAATCCCCCTTCCCACGCTCCGCCTCCGCTCAGACGCTGCCCGGGGCCGTCAGCTCCGAGACCACCCGGCGGACCCCGTCGATCTGCTCCACGGCCCGCACGGCCCGGGCCACCTGCTCCCAGTCCGTCAGCTCGCCACGCAGGGTGACCACCCCCTCGGTGACGTCCACGTCCACCGCGGTGAGACTGGCGGCCCCCAGCACCCCCGACAGGGTGGTCTTCACCCGCGCCTGCAGGGCGCGATCCTCCGCCCAGGAGCCCCCCTCCTCGGTCCATTCGCCGAGCTTCTCGCCCAGATAGCGTCCCTGCCTGCGGGTCTGCTCCTCGATCTCCCGGGCCAGCTCGCCGAGCTCCTTGCCGATGCCGTCGTCAGCCTCGTTGTCCGCCCCCTCCCCGGCCGCCCCCGCCGGGCCGGCCAGGAGGGGCACCAGCAGGGCCATTGCCAAACCGTGCTTCCAGCGCATGCGTCTGCCCCCCTGCGTCGTCCACCGTCTGTCGCTACCCCGACTCCGGGGCCCACGGACCAGCCTGCCCCAGAAAGGCGCGACCGTCATACCAGCGCGGGCCCCTCGTGGGGGAAGCGGTCCCGGTCGTGGGCTCCGGCGTAGTCCAGGAGCGGCCCCTTGGGAACGATGCCCGTGGGGTTGAGGGTCGGATGGCTGCCGTAGTAGTGGCGCTTGATGTGGTCCAGGCTCACGGTCTCTGCCACCCCGGGAGCCTGATAGAGGTCGCGCAGGTAGCCCGCCAGACTGGGGAAGTCGGCGACGCGCTGGCGATTGCACTTGAAGTGCCCGTAGTAGACGGGATCGAAGCGCACCAGGGTGGTGAACAGCCGCCAGTCCGCCTCGGTAAGGCGGTTGCCCACCAGGTAGCGGTGCTTGGCCAGCCGGGCCTCCACCGCGTCCAGGGCGGCGAACAGGGCGTCAAAGGCCTCCTCGTAGGCGTCCTGGGTCTGGGCGAAGCCGGTGCGGTAAACGCCGTTGTTGATGTCGTCGTAGACCCAGGCGTTCACCGCGTCGATCTCCGCACGCAGGTCCTCCGGGTAGAAATCCAGCCGGTCGTCGGCGATGTCGTCGAACTCCCGGTTCAGCATGCGGATGATGTCGGCGGACTCATTGCTCACCGCCGTGCCGGCCCGCTTGTCCCACAGCAGCGGCACGGTCACGCGGCCGGTGTAGTGGGGATCCGCCTGTACGTACACCTCGCGCAGGTAGGCGCAGCCGTTGACCGTGTCGGGGACGCAGCCCGGTCCCTCCGAGAAGTGCCAGCCCTCCTCGCCCATGATGGGGTCCACCACGGAGACGCTGATGGCCTCCTCCAGGCCCTTGAGCTTGCGAAAGATCAGGGTCCGGTGGGCCCAGGGACAGGCCAGGGACACGTAGAGGTGGTAGCGGCCCGGCTCCGCCGGAAACCCCGTGGAGCCGTCCCGGCTCACCCAGCCGCGGAAGGGGCTGTCCGGGCGGACGAAGCGCCCGCCCTCCGTCTCCGGCGCGAAGGCCTCCTTCTGCCAGACCCCGTCAATGAGCTTACCCATGATGGTATCCTTATCGAATCGGTCGGAAATTTTCGGCTTTGGCCCGGTCCAAGGGAACGGGTAGACTCTTGCGATTCAAGCGGGGATCGCACGTTCTGCCCCCATGGGGAAGCAAGGAGAACGCCGATGGATGCCACGATTACCATCCCCGAGGTGACCGACGACCAGCTTCCGGAGGGGCCGTCCACCGAGGATCGGGAGCGCGCCCTGTCCGGGTCCGAGCGTCGGGATCTGGTGGAACGGGCCAAGCGGCTCCTCGCCGAGCGGGACGCCGTCCTGGTGGCCCACTACTACACCTCGGGGGACCTGCAGGACCTTGCCGAGGAAACCGGCGGCCACGTGGCCGATTCCCTGGAGATGGCCCGCTTCGGACATGACCATCCCGCCAGCACGCTGGTGGTGGCCGGGGTCCGGTTCATGGGGGAGACGGCCAAGATCCTGAACCCCGAGAAGCGCGTCCTGATGCCCACCCTGGAGGCGGAATGCTCCCTGGACCTGGGCTGTCCCGCGGACCAGTTTACGGCATTCTGCGACGCCCATCCCGACCACACCGTGGTGGTGTACGCCAACACCTCGGCGGCGGTGAAGGCCCGGGCGGACTGGGTGGTGACCTCCTCCATCGCCGTGGACGTGGTGCGGCACCTGGTGGAGCGCGGCGAGAAGGTGCTGTTCGGGCCCGACCGGCACCTGGGCCACTACATCGAGCGGGTCACCGGCGCCGAGCTGCTGCTGTGGCCGGGCTCCTGCGTGGTGCACGACCACTTCAAGGCCCAGGAGCTGGAAGCCCTCATGGCCGAGCGCCCCGGCGCCAAGGTGCTGGTGCATCCCGAGTCCCCGGAGCAGGTGATCGACCTGGCCGACGTGGTGGGCTCCACTACCCAGCTCATCCAGGCGGCCCAGGACCTGGACGCGGACACCTTCATCGTCGCCACGGACCGCGGGATCTTCCACAAGATGCAGGAGGCGGCTCCGGGCAAGACCTTCCTGGAGGCGCCCAGCGCCGGGGCCGGCGCCACCTGCCGCAGCTGCGCCCACTGCCCATGGATGGCCATGAACGGCCTCTCCAACCTCGTCAGCACCCTGGAGCAGGGCACCAACGAGATCCACGTGGACCCCGATACCGCGCGTCAGGCCTGGCAGCCCCTGAAACGCATGCTCGACTTCAACGAGGAGCGCAAGCGGCGCCTCCAGGCGGGGAAGTGACTGCGGGGCGCTGGTACTGCTTGGTTCGATAAGGCGCATTTTCCCGTAGGAGCCCGCTTTAGCGGGCGATTGCTTGAGCCGGCTTGGATGCCGGAACCGGATCGCCCGCTAAAGCGGGCTCCTACCAGGCCATGACCGCTTTTAACACCGCACCGGCATACAAAATCGGGCCCCTTACCGGGGCCCGATTTTTGTCCGGGGACAGATCTGCTCTGGATAGAAGGCTCAGCCCTCGCCGCCTTGCTGCTTCTGCTGCTCCTCGATGTCCTTGCGGACCTGGTCCATATCGAGGTCGCGGGCCTGCTGGATGATGCTCTCCAGGCCCTCGCGCGGCAGCACCCCCGACTCCTGGAAGATGATGACCTGCTCGCGGAACAGCATCAGGGTGGGGATGGAGCGGATGCCGAAATGGCCGGCCAGCTCCTGCTCGTTCTCGGTGTCCACCTTGCCGAAGACGATGTCCGGATAGTCCGCGGAGACCTCCTCGTAGGTGGGCGCGAAGGTCTTGCAGGGCTGGCACCAGGAAGCCCAGAAGTCCACGAAGACCATGTCGTTGTTCATGATCGTGGACTCGAAATTGTCCTTGGTAAGGTCGACCGTTGCCACTATGCGCTCCTATGCTTGCCGGCAGCGGACGGACGCCGGCGGCGCCCGCGGAAAAACCTACGATCATCGCACGTCTGGTTGGCCCTGTAACCCGGGCCCGCTCAGCGCCCGCGGCCACCGCGTCGAAGAACCGGTTGCCTGGGCCGGGAAACCATTAGGCTCCCACGCCCCCACTCCGGTTCCCGGCCCCGGGCCGTTCTCAGTCCGCCCCCTCCAGGCCGGGGAAGCGCCCCGTCACATAGCGGCTGTGGCAGGCGACGCAGTCCCGGGTCATGCGGTTGTAGACCTCCAGCTGCCGGTCGGCATCCCCCTCCTCGGCGACCTCCGCCAGCTCCGCCGCGGCCGCGTGAAACCTCTGGTCCAGCCGCACGAACCCCTCCGGGACCGCTTCCCGGAGGTCCCGGCGGTCCTCCTCGGTCAGCGACCGTTTGAGGATGAAGCTGTCATGGATGCCCCGCGCTTCCTCGGCCACGGTGTCGTGGTCCCCGGTCACCAGGGCAGCGAATGCGGTGGCCATGGACTCCTGGATGGCCTGCATCTCCTCGCGGAGAAGGCGGTCCAGCTTGGGGGTGAGATCCTCGGTAACCGCCTGCGACTCGGCGCCGCCGGTCGCCGGGGCTGTTGCCAGAGCCATCAGGAGGAGGGGGAGCAGGATGCGGGGACGTCCCCGGGAGGGTGGTTTGGGCATTGGAGCGCTCCTGGCTGCGTCGTTGACGAAAAAGGAGCATAATTTTTGCACCTTTCTCGGTCAACGGGCATCTTCGATCCGAGGTCCGGCACCGGGCCACGGCGCCGCCAACATGCGCCGCGTCTGCCGCTCCCGGGCCGCCCGGTACTCCTCCATGGCCTGGGGCATCCATTTCCGGAGCCGCTCGATGCGCTTGCCGTGGGGCGGATGGGTGGAGAGGAACACCGGCGGTTCGCCCCCCGCCTCGGTGGCATTGTCCATGCGCTCCCAGAAGTCCACCGCAGCCCGGGGATCGTATCCCGCCCGGGCCAGGTAGAGCAGGCCGATGCGGTCCGCCTCCAGCTCCTGGCCGCGGCTGTGGGGGAGCAGGATGCCCACCTGGGCGCCGACCCCGTAGGCGGCCAGGAACAGCTGCCGGGTCTGGCCCGGCTTCTCGTTCAGGGCCTGGGCCAGGGCGACCCCTCCCATCTGCACGAGCAGCTGCTCGGACATGCGCTCCCCGCCGTGGCGGGCCGCGACGTGGGCGGCCTCGTGGCCCATGACCGTGGCGAGCTGGGCGTCGGTCTCCGCCACTTCCAGGATGCCCTCGTAGGCGCCCACCTGCCCGCCCGGCAGCGCGAAGGCATTCTTCTGCTCGTCGGCGAAGGCGACGAACTCCCATTCCCCCGGCTCCAGTCCCGTATCCTTGGCGGCTACCCGGGCGATGCGCCCGCCCACCTCCGCAACCCGGGCCCTGGCGGCGGCATCCTCGGAGACCGGCTCCTCCTCCTTGATCTGGTCAAAGGACTGGGCGGCCATGGACACCAGCTGCTCCTGGGGAACCAGCATCAGGGCACGCCGCCCCGTCTCCGGCACGGTGTAGCACCCCGCCAGCACCGCCAAAGCGGCCAGGACCGCCAGGGTCCACACCCTGCTCCTAACCCGGGAACGCATTCCCAACCTCCTCCCTGCTCCGCGGAATCGCTTTCCCATCCGCCCCCGAAGCGGACACCCCGCCCTCCCTGCAGCGTGCCGCCTTCCCCTCCCATAGGCAAACCGCTCTCCCTCCGGGCCCACCTCGATGTTCCGTACGTTTATCCCGAAAAAGGGGTCTACCCCTCCCCGGGCCGAGAAACCGCGGGCGGAATCGGATAGCCAGGGGCGGTCACCCGCTCGAGCCCACACACCACCGGCCGTACGGCTCCACATCCGGCGGTTCATGGTGAGCTCACAAGCCTCGGCTGCTCCCCCAGGAAGCTCAGGATCCGGGTGCCACCGCCCGGGTTGGGGAGGTCGACCTTCCGAACCGATTGCGGCTGGTAGCGGGCGGCAGACCCTACGGGACAAGGCCCGTGACCTTCACACCGCTCCCCCACATCTCCGTCCCGCCGGTCCGGGTGACATCGGGGGTAGGGATGCATGCCTCCTCCCCCACGACGGACCGCCTCGTACGCGGTTCCTATTCGTCGAACCGGTGCTTTCCTCCGGGTTCCTTCAGGCCCCGCCTCGCCGTGGCAGCCCTTGCCGTACGGCTAGGGATCCCGTCACCAGGACCCCTGGGGGCCTTCACCCCCAAGTTGCCCATCCCGGCTCGCCTTCGCTAACCGGTTGCTAGATCTCTCCCAATCCGTGCCATACCTGGCACACACGCAAGCGGGGCGGGCCTGCCGGCCCGCCCCGTATAAAGGAAGCGTAGGTCCGGGAGCCGGGCTACTCGCCCATGCCACCCCCACCTTCTTCCTGATCCATGCCGGTGCCTTCCTGGTCCCCGCCTTCCTGACCAGCGCCGGCCCCACCCGGGCTCTCGCCCTGCTCATCCGGATTTACCATGGGCTCATCATTGCCCTCCTGCCCGGCCTGATCGCAGCCGGCCAGGGCCAGCCCGCCGATTAGGCAGGCCGCGATGAGCAGAGGGGTGGTTCCCGGAAGTTGCCTGATCGTACGCATGCTCGGTTCCTTGCTCCTATCCTGTGAGGCGCCGCGGCGCTATTCCTCGACCATCTCCGTAACCTTCTGGGTAAGCTCCTGGTCCTGCCGCACGGCGTCGAAGATCTCCTTATACTCCTCCAAGCTGAGACCCTCGTCCTCGATGGCCTCGCCCATCTTGGTTTGCATCTCCTGCTGGATCTTGCGAGCCTCTTCCTCGTCGCCGGCCTCGCCCAGGTCTCCGGCGTGCTCTTCCTGGATGCGCCGGAGCTCCCCGTAGGCGGCCGCGAACTTCTCGACTTCTTCGTCGCTCACATCCTTCGGGGACGGGGCGGTCTGTGCGGGAGGGGCGGTCTGCTGGTCCGAGGATCCCTCACCGGCCGGACTCTGCTGCTGACCCTCCGGCTGCTGGGCCCCGGGGCCTTGCTCCTGCGCAACGGCCGCGGAAGAGAAACCACCTACCAAAAGAGCGGCCATTAGTACGGCGAGCGGCTTACGGTTCGACACTGTCTTCATAAAAGTACCCTCTGCTCTGCTCGCAAACGGGCTAGCTTATTCCCAGGTGGATTCGCCGTCACCCTCTTCACCTCCACCGGCTCCGGGGGCTTGGCCCTCCGACTCGTCGCCGGCACCGGCGCCACCCGGAGCCGGACCGCCAGCGGCGCCATCGCCGCCGGGGGCTTGACCGCCACCGCCAGGGGCCTGTCCGCCACCGCCGGGGGCCTCACCACCGCCGCCGGGGGCCTGTCCGCCACCGCCAGGGGCCTGACCGCTACCGCCGGGACCGCTACCGCCGGGGGCCTGACCGCCACCACCGGGGCCTTGACCGCCACCGGGGGCCTGACCGCTACCGCCGGGAGCGCCACCGCCCCCTTCAGGGGCCGAGGACTCCTCTTCGGCCTCTTCGCCGCCACCCATTCCGGGCTGCGCAAGAGCGCCCCCCGCCAGCATGGTGGCGGCCAGACCGGCGGCCAGGGTCGTCCCCAGGCGGAATCGCTTGTCTTCCTTCAAATCCGCTACCTCTTCTTGGGTTCGGAGTCACCTTACATGCGTAGACTTCCGCGGAGCAAAAGGCCAGGCCGGCTGTCCCCGGCCTGACCAAGCTCGGGGGGGAGCTTACATGCCGCCGCCGCTCTCCTCGGCGTCCTCGTCCTCGTCACTCTCCCCCGCTTCCGGGGCCTCACCCCCGCCGGCACCAGGGGCAGAACCGCCGGAGGCACCATCCCCGCCGGGGGCCCCGCCACCGCCGGGGGCCCCGCCGCCGCCGGGGGCCTCACCACCACCGCCGGGAGCGCCACCGCCCCCTTCAGGGGCCGAGGACTCCTCTTCGGCCTCTTCGCCGCCACCCATTCCGGGCTGCGCAAGAGCGCCCCCCGCCAGCATGGTGGCGGCCAGACCGGCAATCAGGGTCGTCCCCAGACGAAATCGCTTGTCTTCCTTCAAATCCGTTACCTCTTCTTGGGTTCGGAGTCACCTTACATGCGTAGACTTCCGCGGAACAAAAGGCCAGGCCGGCTGTTCCCGGCCTAACCAAGCTCGGGGGAGCTTACATGCCGCCGCCGTTCTCCTCGGCGTCCTCGTCCTCGTCCTCTTCACTCTCCCCCCCTTCCGGGGCCTCACCCCCGCCAGCACCAGGGGCAGAACCGCCGGAGGCGCCATCCCCGCCGGGGGCCCCGCCGCCGCCGGGGGCCTCACCACCACCGCCGGGAGCGCCACCGCCCCCTTCAGGGGCCGAGGACTCCTCTTCGGCCTCTTCGCCGCCACCCATTCCGGGCTGCGCAAGAGCGCCCCCCGCCAGCATGGTGGCGGCCAGACCGGCAATCAGGGTCGTCCCCAGACGGAATCGCTTGTCTTCTTGCATTGGGATCACCTCCCTTTGGGATAAATGGCTTCCCCCAGGGGGAAGCAATGGCCGTGCCAACCCGAATTTACGGCACCGATATCCACATAAGACATTGTTTCCACGGTAAGTATTCAACCGTTCAGCAGCACCCCAGAAGCTTTGGCGATACCCCTCTCCTTGTGCCAAAATTACACATGAGCCAAATCAGGCACAGAGGATTCCATGGACCTTCGCCTCGCCTTCCTCCTTTACGTCGCCCTCCCCCTGCTCCTGCTGATCGGCACAGTAGGCTCCGTGAGCATTGGCGCGCTCGAGGAGCTCAGCGAGAAGCGGCTCAAGGAGGACCTGGAGCTGATCGGTCGAACCCTGCAAAAGCCCCTGGGACGAGCCATGGAACAGGGCCGGGAAGGCACCCTGGAGAACGCTCTGGATTCGGCCTTCAGCTTCGGACGGGTCTACGGCGCCTACCTGTACGACGAATCGGGCGACCAAGTGGCGGCGGCGGGCGCCGCGGCCTACGCCAAGGAGCCCGACCAGGAGGACATCGCCGAACGCGCCGAAGCGGGCAGGGAAGGCGGTACCTACGGAGAGATGGGTGGGCGGGAGGTCTACAGCTACTTCGTGCCCCTGACGGACGCCTCCGGACGGAACAACGGCCTGGTTCAAATCACCCGACAGGCCAGCGAGATCCAGGGATATCTCCAACAGCTCCGCGGCTACGGGCTGGTGGGACTGGGGGGGCTAGCGGGGATCCTGCTACTGGTCACCATCCTCGGCCACCACTTCGCCGTGGGCCGCCCCCTTACCCGCCTGGCACACAGCATGAACCGCATTGCGGCGGGGGAGCGGAGCCACCGGGCCCCCGAGACCGGCCCTCGGGAGATCGCCGATCTCAGCCGAACCTTCAACGACATGCTCCAGCGCATGCAGGAGGATCAGGCGGAGATCCAGGAGCGCCGCATCAGCGAGGAGCGCCTCCAGTGGGAGCTTCAGCAGTCGGAGAAGATGGCATCCATCGGACGGCTTTCGGCGGGCGTGGCCCATGAGCTGGGCACGCCTCTGAGCGTGGTGGACGGCTCGGCCCAGCGCCTCCTGCGCGACGAGCGCCTGGATGCGGGGCAGCGGAAGCGACTGGAGCGTATCCGCGATCAAGCCGGTCGCATGACCCAGATCGTGGAGCAGCTCCTGGCCTTCGGCCGGCAGCCCGGCGGGGCGCCCCGCCCCGTCTCCACAGAGCAGCTGACCCGGGCGGCCATCCATTCGGTTCGGGAGCTGTATTCGGAGGCCGGTGTCGAGCTCGAATGGCATACGACCCAGCCCCCACCCATGGTGGAGATCGACCCCGTACGGGGAGAGCAGGCCCTCACCCATTTGCTCGCCAACGCCGCGCAGGCCACCCCCGGCGGCCGGGTGGGTCTGCGCTGGGAGCTCCAGGGGGACGAGGCCGTCCTGACCGTGGAGGACGACGGCCCCGGGATTCCTCCGGAGCGCCGGGAATGGGTCTTCGACCCCTTCTCCACCACCAAGCCGCCCGGGCAGGGAAGCGGCCTGGGGCTGGCCCTCGTGCACGGGGTCGCGGAGGAGCACGGCGGCTCAATCCACATCGAGAACAGTCCCCTGGGTGGGGCGGCCTTCGTCCTGCGCCTTCCCAGGGCCCACCCTTCTTCCGAGCCCGAAACGGGGGAAAACGATGGATGATCCCGGCCGCATCCTGGTGGTCGAGGACGATGCGGACCTGGCCGCCCTCCTGGCCGACGAGCTCGCGGAAGCCGGCTACGAGACGGAAGCGGTCCAGGAGGCCGAATCCGCCCGGCAGCATCTGGACCGGGACCCGCCGGACCTGATCCTGTGCGACCTCTGGCTGCCGGGGACCGATGGGGTGAGCTTCCTGCGGGAGGTGGCCGGGAGCCCGGAGCCACCGGCCTTCATCCTCATCACCGCATTCGGGACCATTCCCCAGGCGGTGGAAGCCCTCAAGGCCGGCGCCGACGACTTCCTTACCAAGCCCTTGGACCTGGACCATCTCCTGATCCGGGTGCGGCGCACCATGGAAGGCCGCCGGCTGCGTCAGGAGGTGGCGGCCTACCGGGAGGCCCGGGATGCCACCGATTTCCACGGCATTATCGGGCAGAGCCCACCCATGCGGGCCCTGTTCGAAAAGACCGCGCAGTTGGCCCAGGCCGGCGGACCCGTACTCATCGAAGGGGAGAGCGGCACCGGCAAGGAGCTGTTGGCGCGAGCCATTCACGCCGAAAGCCGGCGGGCCTCGGGGCCCTTCATTGCGGTGAACTGCGCCGCCATCCCCGCCGAGCTCATGGAGAGCGAGCTGTTCGGCCACCAGGCCGGGGCCTTCACCGGCGCCGTCCAGAGCCGCAGGGGACTGCTAGCCCAGGCCGACGGCGGCACCCTGTTCCTCGACGAGGTGGCCGACATGCCCCTACCCCTGCAGGCGACCCTTCTGCGGGTGCTCCAGGACGGCAAGGTCAGGCCGGTAGGGGCCGAGACGGAGCAGACCGTGGACGTCCGGGTTCTCACCGCCACCAACCAGCCCCTGGGAGAGAAGGTCAACGAGGGTACCTTCCGTGCGGACCTCTTCTACCGGCTGGAGACCTTCGCCCTGACCATCCCGCCGTTACGGGAGCGCGAGGACGACCTGGAGATCCTGGCCGGACGCTTCATTGCCCAGTTCAGCCAGGAGCTGGGGCGAGGGGACGTGGGAATCGCGGAGGAGGCCTTGCGGTGCTTGAAGAGCTACAGCTTTCCAGGCAACGTTCGCGAGCTGCGCAACGCCATGGAGCGGGCGGTCACCTTCTGTCGGGACGGCTGGATCCAGATCCACGACCTCCCCGACCGGATCCAGGAGGCCTCCCCGGCCCGGCCTCCAAGGGCCGCCGGGGCGAGCGACCCCCTGCTCGGCCCCGCCGAACTGCCCCCGCTAGAAGAGGTGCAGTACCGGTACGTGGACCGGGTTCTGGCGGAGACCGGCGGCAACAAGCGGCGCGCCTCGGAGATTCTCGGGGTGAGCCGGCGCACCCTTTACCGCTATCTGGAGCGGGCCGCGCCCGAGGACGAGTAGCCCGAACCGGACGGCACCGTGGATATACCGAAAGGACGAGCCGCATCTCCCATGCAGAAGAACATCGCTGATCGCATCGCCGAGGAGCTGGGCGTCAAGGAATCCCAGGTGGCGGCGGCCATCCGCCTGCTGGACGACGGCGCCACCGTCCCCTTCATCGCCCGCTACCGCAAGGAAGCCACCGACGGCCTCGACGACAGCCAGCTGCGCACCCTGGAGGAGCGGCTCGGCTACCTGCGCGAGCTGGAGGAGCGCCGCCAGACGGTGCTCGACACCATCCGCGAGCAGGGCAAGCTCACCGACGAGCTGGCCGCGCAGATCGCGGCCGCCGACACCAAGACCCGGCTCGAGGACCTCTACGCCCCCTACAAGCCCAAGCGGCGCACCAAGGGGCAGAAGGCCATCGAGGCCGGGCTGGAGCCCCTGGCCCGCACCCTGTTCGAGGACCCCACCCAGGACCCCGAAGCCCTGGCGGCGGAGTACCTGAACGCCGAGCACGAGGTCAACGACGCCAAAGCGGCCCTGGAGGGCGCCCGCGCCATCCTCATGGAGGAATTCGCCGAGGACCCCGAGCTGGTGGGCGAGCTGCGCGAATACGCCTGGGAGCACGGCGTGCTGCGCTCGCAGGTGGTGGAGGAGCAGCGCCAGGCGGGCGCCAAGTTCTCCGACTACTTCGACTACCGCGAGCCCATCAAGGACATTCCCTCCCACCGCGCCCTGGCCCTGTTCCGCGGCCGCAAGGAGGGGGTCTTGAAGCTCGACCTGATCGTGGGCGAGGAGGAGCCGGAAAACCCCCGCGCCTACGGCCCCGGCGAGAGCCACATCGCCGCGCGCTTCGGCATCCGCGATCTGGGCCGCCCCGCCGATGCCTGGCTTTCCGAGGTGGTGCGCTACACCTGGCGGGTGAAGGTGCTCACCAAGCTGGAGACGGAGCTCACCGGCCGCCTGCGCGAGCGCGCCGAGGAGGAGGCCATCCGCGTGTTCGCCGGCAATCTGCACGACCTGCTGCTGGCGGCGCCGGCCGGCACCCGCCCGGTGATCGGCATCGACCCGGGCCTGCGCACCGGCTGCAAGGTAGCGGTGGTGGACGCCACCGGCAAGGTGGTGGACACCGCCACCATCTACCCCCACGAGCCCAAGAAGCAGTGGGACCAATCCATCGCCGCGCTCGCCGCGCTGGCGAAGAAGCACGACGCCGCCCTGGTGGCCGTCGGCAACGGCACCGCCAGCCGCGAGACCGACCGCCTGGCCCTGGACCTGCTCAAGACCCACCCGGAGCTGGGCCTGCAGAAGGTGATGGTCTCCGAGGCGGGGGCCTCCGTGTACTCCGCCTCCGAGCAGGCCTCCCGGGAGCTGCCCGAGCTGGACGTCTCCCTGCGCGGCGCGGTGTCCATCGCCCGCCGCCTGCAGGACCCCCTGGCGGAGCTGGTGAAGATCGACCCCGGCTCCATCGGCGTGGGCCAGTACCAGCACGACGTCTCCCAGAGCCGCCTGGCCAAGGCCCTGGACGCCGTGGTGGAGGACTGCGTGAACGCGGTGGGCGTGGACGCCAACACCGCCTCCGTGCCCCTGCTGGCCCGGGTCTCCGGCCTGAACACCAGCCTCGCCGAGCGGCTGGTGGAGCACCGCAACACCCACGGCGCCTTCCCGGACCGCAAGTCCCTCAAGGCGGTGCCACGGCTCGGCGACAAGACCTTCGAGCAGGCGGCCGGCTTCCTGCGCATCCAGGGCGGCGACAACCCGCTGGACGCCTCGGCGGTGCACCCGGAGGCCTACCCGGTGGTGGAGCGCATCCTGGCCGACGCCGGGCGCTCCATGGACCAGGTGCTGGGCGACTCCAAGCTGCTCCGGTCCCTCAAGCCCGAGGCCTACACCGACGACCACTTCGGCGTGCCCACGGTCACCGACATCCTCAAGGAGCTGGAGAAGCCCGGCCGCGACCCGCGCCCGGAGTTCGAGACCGCCAGCTTCCGCGAGGGGGTGGAGAAGCTCGAGGACCTGGAGCCGGGCATGATCCTGGAGGGCGTGGTCACCAACGTCACCAACTTCGGCGCCTTCGTGGACGTGGGCGTCCACCAGGACGGCCTGGTACACATCTCGCAGATGGCCGACCGCTACGTGGAGGACCCCCGCGAGGTAGCCAAGCCGGGCGACGTGGTCAAGGTGCGGGTGCTGGAGGTGGACACCGAGCGCAAGCGCATCGGCCTGTCCATGAAGATGCAGGCCGAGGCCGGCGAGGGACAGCCCGCGGGCAAGAAGGCCGACCGGGGACCGGGGAAAGGCAAGCCCAAGGGCGGCGGCAAGAACCCGAAGGGCAAGGGCGGCAAGGAAAAGCCGCAAGCCGAGCCCCAGGGCGCCCTGGCCGAGGCCTTCCGGCGGGCACGGGAGGACCGGGACTAGGCCCGGGAAGGCGCCCCCGCTTCTGACCGGGGGCTACTCCTCCAAGGGCTTGGATCGCTCCTGCAGGTATTGCAAAAGGCCCATCTTGGCCGCCTTGCAGGTCTTCTCCTGGGCCGGAGTCCAGGCCGTCATGCTGATGCGGTCGCAGACGTTGTTGATCCAGCGGGACCTCTCGGGCCGTTCCCGGTAGTACTCCGGCCCATGGGGGGAATCGGGCCAGTCGTCCCCGGAGCCCACCTCGTAGCCGGCGTCCTGCCAGGCCGGGAAACCGTGGCGGAGGTAGTAGACCTCCTCCCACCCCCAGTGCACTGCCAGGGCCGCCGAGCCACTGGAGCGGGGGCAGTCCACGCCGTTGCAGTAGAAGACCACCGGCTCGTCCTTGGCCGCCACCTCCAACAGCGACTCCTCCGTGAGCTCCTCGAGCTGCTGGCCCGCCACCTCACCGGACTTCACCCAGCGTTCGTCGGGGTCGTTCCTCAAACGCGCGGCTCCGGGGATGTGCCCCACCAGGTAGTCCGCCTTGGTCCTGGGATCCACGAAGGGCACCCCCTCCTGCCAAAGCTCGTGGGCCCGCTCCACGGAAATGGTGGTGGCCCCCTCCACCCGCTCGGGACTGACGTAGTCGGAGGCGGGCTGGAAGGGGGCGTCCAGACGGTCGCCCATCGCCAATGTAGACACGGCCCAAGTGCACAAAACCAGGGCGGAGAGGCCGCCCATCCCCGGTAACGACTTATCCATGGCTGGCTCCTGGTTGCCCCTTTGGGCTCCCCAGGCAGGAAAGCTACCGCAATTTCCTTAGATTGAATAGGGGTTTTGTCCTCCCTACCCGCCGAGCAGGCGTTTCTCCGCCCATGCCAGCCGCTCGGAAGGCCCCCGCAGGACCAGGGCGTCGCCCTCCCGCAGCTCCAGGTTTGGAGTGGGCTCCTCGCCGCGGATACCGCCCCGCCGCACCGCGCTCACCTGCACCCCTTGCTCCTCCAGGCCCAGCTCGGCCAAACGCCGGCCCACGCTGGGGGCGTCCGCGGGCAGGAGCACGGTGTGGAGCCGCTCCCCGCCGGCCGGCACCCGCTCTCCGGCGTCCAGCTCCGCCCCCGTGAACAGCCCCCGCAGCTGGCGGTAGCCGCTGGAGCGCGCATTCTCCAGGAGCCGCATCACCTCCCCGGTGGGCACCCCCAGCGTCAGCAGCAGCTCCGTGGCCAGCATGAGGCTGGCCTCCAGGCTCTCGGGCAGGACCTCGGTGGCTCCGGCCTCCGACAGCTCCTCCATGTAGGTGTCGTCCCGGGTGCGCACCAGGACGGGGAGGTCCGGGTGCTCGCCGCGCACCCGCTCCAGGATGCGGAGGGCGGCGTTCACGTCATCGAAGGTCACCACCAGGGCCCGCGCCCGCCCGAGCCCGGCCGCCTCCAGCAGGTCGCGGTGGGTGGCGTCGCCGTAGAAGACTCGCTCCCCGGCGTCCCGGGCATCGCGGATGCGGATGGGGTCCAGGTCCAGGGCCACGTATTCCTGGGCCTCGTCGCGCAGGAACTTGGCCAGGTTCTGGCCCACCCGCCCGTAGCCGCACAGGATGATGTGGTCCCGGAGCTGGTGGGTTTCCTCCGCCACCTCCCGCTGGCGCTCCGTCCGCCGCTGCAGGTAGCTGCGGTGCAGGAGGCCCTTGGCGAAGGCGCCGTTGTAGCGCACCAAGAAGGGAGTGAGGGCCATGGAGACCACCACCGCGGTGAGCACCACCTGGCTGGTGGCCGGATCGAACAGTTCGTGCTTCATGGCCAGGGCCAGCAGGGCGAAGCCGAACTCGCCCCCCTGCGCCAGCACCATGCCGGTGCGCACCGCCACGCCGGCCTCGTTGCCCGCCACCCGGGTAAGGGCCGCCACGAGGAGCCCCTTGCCCAGCACCAGGAAGCCCACCAGGGCGAGCACCTGGGGCCAGATCTCGGGAAGCTGGAAGATGTCCAGCCGCGCGCCGATGGTGATGAAGAACAGGCCGAGCAGGACGTCGCGGAAGGGGCGGATGTCCGCCTCGATCTGGTGGCGGAACTCCGTCTCGCCGAGCATCAGCCCGGCCAGGAAGGCCCCCAGGGCCAGGGACAGGCCCAGCTCGTGGGTGATCCAGGCGGCGGCCAGGGCCACCATGAGCACGGTCAGGGTGAACAGCTCCGCCGAATGGGTGCGCGTCACCTCGCGGAACAGGGGCCGCAGGGCGTAGCGGCCCAGGGCGAACATGACGGCCAGGGCCAGCACGCCCTTGAGCAGGGCCAGGAGAATGGGCCACCACATGGATCCGGCGCCGTTTCCGGCCAGGATCGGGATCAGCACCAGGAACGGCACCACCGCCAGGTCCTGGAACAGCAGGATGCCCACCGCCGTGCGGCCGTGCCGGGACTGCAGCTCCAGCTGGTCGGCCAGCTGCTTCACCACGATGGCCGTGGAGGACAGGGCCAATGCCCCGCCCACCACCACCGCCCCCTCCCAGGAGACGCCGTAGAGCAGGGCGATCCCGGTCCCGGCCGCGGTCCCCAGCACCACCTGCGCCCCGCCCAGCCCCACCACGGTCCGGCGCATGGCCAGGAACTGGGGCAGGGAGAACTCCAGGCCGATGGTGAACAGCAGGAACACCACGCCGATCTCCGCCAAAAGCTCCAGGGCCGCGCTCTCGTGAATCCAGCCCAGGCCGTGGGGGCCCGCCAGGACCCCCGCCAGCAGATAGCCCAGCACCGGAGGCAGGTGGGCGCGGCGCAGCAGCGCCACCGCCACCACGGCCAGCGCCAGGAGGACCAGGAAATCCTGCAGGGGGTGGATCTGCATGCAAAGCTCATCCATGGGTTCGGGTAAACGGTCCGGACACTTCCGGACACCATCCGGCGCCCAGCTTACAGGGCGAGAACGGGTTCGCGCATACCGGCCTTTTGCCCGGGCCCCGGGCCTTTTATGGTGGGAAGAGCCCCTTGGGCGGACCCATTCTGCCACCATCCAACGCCAGGAGCCTTCATGCCCGGACCCCAGCCCCTGCCGCCGGAATCCCTGTACCAGCGGTGCGATCCCCGGGAGCTACCCTTCCAGACCACCGAGGAGCTGGAGGACCTGGAGCGGATCATCGGCCAGGATCGTGCCCTCGACGCCCTGCATTTCGGGGCGGGCATCCGCAGCGAGGGCTTCAACCTGTTCGTGCTCGGGCCCAACGGCATGGGCAAGCACACGGTGGTGCAGCATTTCCTGCAGGAGCGGGCCGCGGGCGAGCCCGTGCCCCCGGACCTGTGCTACGCCCACAACTTCGAACAGTCCAACCGACCCCTGCTGTTGGAGCTTCCCCCCGGCCGGGGCGTGCAGCTGCGCGACGACCTCGACCAGCTGATCGAGGAGCTGCGCACCGCCATCCCGGCCACCTTCGAGAGCGACGAGCACCAGAGCCGCATCCACGAGATCCAGCAGGAATTCAACCAGCGGCAGGAGGAGGCCTTCCAGGAGATCCAGCAGGAGGCCGAGGAGCGCGGCATCACCCTCCTCCAGACCCCGGCCGGGTTCACCTTCGCCCCCGTGCAGGAGGGCGAGGTGGTAGGTCCCGAGGAGTTCCAGAAGCTCGACGAGGAGGAGCGCAAGCGCATCGAGGCGGACATCGCCCACCTCCAGGAGCGCCTGCAGTGGGTCCTGCGTCAGATCCCCAAATGGCGCAAGGAGAGCCAGGAAAAGGCCCAGGAGGTGAACCGGGAGATGGCGGACTTCGCCGTGGGCCACCTGATCGAGGGCTTCAAGAGCGAGTACGCCGACCATCCGGACGTGCGGGCGCACCTGGACGCCATCAAGCAGGACGTGATCGACCACGTGAACACCTTCCGCCGCGGCTCCGCCCAGGCGGAGGAGAGCGAAGAGGACGGGGGCTACGAGGCCCTGCTGCGGCGCTACCGGCTCAATGTCCTGGTGGACAACGGCGGGCAGCAGGGGGCACCGGTGCACTACGAGGACCTGCCCACCCACCACCATCTCGTGGGCCGCGTGGAGCACCGCGCCGAGCAGGGGGCCCTGTTCACGGACTTCCGACTCATCCGGGAAGGCGCCCTGCACCGCGCCAACGGCGGCTACCTGATCCTGGACATGCGCAAGCTGCTCATGCAGCCCTTCGCCTGGGAGAGCCTGAAGCGGGCCCTCTACGCCAACGAGATCCGCATCGAGTCCCTCGAGCAGCTCTACAGCTTCCTCGCCACCGTCACCCTGGAGCCCGAGCCCGTGCCCCTGAACATCAAGGTGGTGCTGCTCGGCGACCGTTTCCTCTACTACCTGCTGTCCGAGTACGATCCGGACTTCCGGGAGCTCTTCAAGGTGCAGGCGGATTTCGAGGAGGATTTCGAGCGCAGCTCCGAGAACAACGCCCTCTACGCCCAGCTCATCGCCACCCTCGCCCGGCGCGAGGGCCTCCTGCCCCTCGACCGCACCGGCGTGGCCCGCGTCATCGAGCACGCCGCCCGCCTGGTGGAGGACGCCGAGCGCCTCTCCCTGCACAGCGGCAACCTCGCGGATCTGCTGCGGGAATCCAACTTCTGGGCCCGGGAGGCCGGGCAGGAGGTGGTGCGCGCCGAGGACGTGCAGACCGCCATCGACAAGCAGACCTACCGCTCGGCCCGCATCCGGGAGCGCCTGCAGCGCTCCATCCAGCAAGACGTGCTGATGATCGACACGGCGGGCAGCAAGATGGGACAGATCAACGGCCTCGCCGTGCTGCAGCTCGGCGATTTCGCCTTCGGCCGCCCCAACCGCATCACCGCCACGGCCCGCCTGGGGGACGGCCAAGTGGTGGATATCGAGCGGGAGGCCGAGCTGGGCGGCAGCATCCACTCCAAGGGGGTAATGATCCTGTCCAATTTCCTGGCCGCCCGCTACGCCCCGGAGCACCGGCTGTCCCTTTCCGCCAGTCTGACCTTCGAGCAGTCCTACGGCCTGGTGGAGGGAGATTCCGCTTCGGTGGCCGAGCTGTGCGCCCTGCTGTCGGTGCTGGCGGACGCGCCCCTCCGCCAGTCTCTGGCGGTGACCGGATCGGTGAACCAGCACGGCGAGGTGCAGCCCATCGGCGGGGTCAACGAAAAGATCGAGGGTTTTTTCGACGTCTGCAGCAAGCGGGGCCTCAGCGGGGAGCAGGGGGTGGTCATCCCCCGGGCCAACGTGGGCCACCTGATGCTGCGCGCCGACGTACGCCAGGCCGCCGAGGCGGGCACCTTCGCCATCTACCCGATCTCCCGCGTGGACGAAGCCCTGGAGCTGTTCACGGGCATGGAAGCGGGGGAGCGCGATCCCGAAACCGGGGGCTTCCCCGACAACACGATCAACCGCCTGGTGGAACGGCAGCTGGAGCGCTACGCCCGGATCCATCGCCAGGAGAGCGCGGACGGGGACGATCCGTCCGGGGACGGCCAGGAGAATGGCTGACTCCGAGGACAGCGGCGAGATCCGTCGCATCCTGGTGCTGGTGGACGCCTCCCGCACCAGCCAGGCCGCCCTGGAGGCGGCCGCGGAGCTAGCCGCCCGCCACGACGCGGAGCTGGCCACCCTCTACGTGGAGGACACGGACCTGCTGCGGCTGGCGGGCCTGCCCTTCGCCCGGGAGGTGGGCACAACCTCCGGGGTCAGCCGCCCGCTCAACCTGGAGCAGCTGGAGCGGCGTCTCAAGGGGCAGGCCGCCGAGGTGCGCCAGCGCCTGCGGGCCCTGGCGGCCCGGCACGGCGTCCGCTGGTCGCTCCAGGTGGCCCGGGGCCGCGCGGAAGCCGTGGCCCTGGCCCGGGCCATCCCCGGGGACCTGCTCGTAGTAGGGAAGACCGGGTGGTCGCGCCTGCCCTACAAGCGTCTGGGCTCCACCCCCCGGCACCTGATCCGGAAGGCGGATGTCGATGTCTCGGTAATGGTCTACTCGCCCCCGGCAAGCCCCCGGCACCATCCCATCGTTGCGGTGTTCGACGACCCGGACAGCGGCCCCCGCGCCCTTGCTTTGGCGGCCTACATCGCCCGTACCGAGGCGGATACCCTGACGATCCTCATCCCCGAGGAGGAGGCGGAGCGGCTCGTCCCCGAAGTGCGGCGATGGCTGGCAGGGCGGGGGGTGGACGCGACCCTCAAGCTTCTGCGGGGTCGGGAGCCCGAGGCCTTGACCAACGTCCTCCACCGCGAGCGCCTGCAGGCCCTGGTGATCCATCGGTCCAGCCCCCTGATCGCGGGGGCGGTCCGCCAGCGGCTCCTGGAAGCCCTGGACGTCCCGGTCGTCCTCGTTCCCTGAGCGGCCCCGCCGCCCGAACGGGGCCCTCCGGGCGTCCAGGCCGCCGCCTTCCGCGTCCCAGCCTGTTCTCGTTCCCCTCTGTGTATGGCCGATGGTGTCCCTGCTCGTCCCTTTATTCCTGGATTACGAATCCTTTCCTTTTTTGGGTGTCCTGAACCGCAAAAACAAAGGTGTCGCCTGCAGACGTCAATCCGGGCCGCCTTATTGCGTATGGACAGATTTAAGGCGATAGTTCCCCATCAGGTTGAACCGGGCCACGCAAACGGGGACAGAAGCCCCTTTGCAGGGCCCCACCAGGAAACCGAACGGGGCCGCTATGTCATTCGCCAATGTCTTCATGATTGTGCCCAGCCCGATCCTGTCGGCGCTGATCTGGATCGTTGTCCTCGCCGTCCTCCTCTACCTGGCGCGGACGCCGGTGCACCGTGTCTTCCAGTCCGCCAGCCGCGGCCTGTACCGGGTGCTGCGCCTGTCGGCCTTTTCCGTGCTGCGGGCCGAAAAGCGCATCGCCGAACGCAACCGGGAGGTGCTGCTGGCCCAGGGGCAGGAGGCCGCGGAACGCCAGATCGAGCGGGAATTCGACCGGATCGACCAGACCGTCCACCGCGAGCTGGCCAGCTATCCCGAGCTGCACCGCCGGATGACCGAGGAGATCACGGCCATCGAGGAGGAGCACAAGAACAGCCAGGAGGTCCCGCCCTCCCCGCCGGGCTGGACCGAGGCCGTGGACGCCGTGGCCCGCATCCCCGCCAACGGCGACCCCATGGTGAGCAACGTCCTCGACGACATCCGCAAGTCCCTGGAAAAGGCCCACGAGAAGGCCACCTCCGAGTACCGCCGGTCCACCGCGGAGCGGCACAAGCTCCTGGAGCGCATGCGTCCCCACTGGCGGAGCCTGCAGCAGCAGGTGTCCGACGTGGACAAGACCATCAAGAGCCTGCTGGACCGCAGCCGCGCCATCGACCGGCAGATGGAAGAGTACGAGGAAACGGTTCGCGGCACGGACCGGGCGGTTCGCCGGCTCTCCTCGTCCACCCTGACCCAGTTCTTCATCTCGCTGTTCGTGATGCTGATCGCCATCGGCGGAGCCATCATCAACTTCAACCTGATTGCCCGGCCCATGGCCGAGATGGTGGGCGGCACCAACGATCTAGCCGGCTTCCGCACCGCCGACATCGCGGCCATGGTGATCATCTTCGTGGAGGTCTCCATGGGGCTGTTCCTCATGGAATCCATGCGGGTCACGCGGCTGTTCCCGGTGATCGGATCCCTGAGCGACAAACAGCGCCACCGCATGGCCTGGATCACCTTCACCATCCTGTTTGCCCTGGCCTCGGTGGAAGCCGGCCTGGCCTACATGCGCGAGATCCTCATGGAACAGGAGATGGCCACCCAGGCCATGCTGAGCAGCGGCGCGGAGGAGAGCGCGGAGTCGGCGGCCGACAGCGTACGCTGGATCACCACCGCCTCGCAGATGGGCCTGGGCTTTATCCTGCCCTTCGCCCTGGTGTTCGTGGCCATTCCCCTGGAGACCTTCGTGCACTCCATGCGCACGGTGCTGGGTATCGTGGCCATGGGCGTGCTGCGCGTGGCGGCCTTCCTCCTGCGGGTCCTCGCCAGCGGCGCCCGCTACGCCGGCCAGCTCCTGGTGGATCTCTATGACCTCCTCATCTTCGCCCCCCTTTGGGTCGAACGCCGGCTGAGCGAGCAAGGGGACGGTAACGAGGGAGAGAAAGGGCCGACCCGGCGCAAGACCCCGGCCACCGGAACCAAAGCGGCCAAATCCGCCAGCAAGACCGAGAACGCAAAGGGGGAGCCCGCATGAAACGACTGCTACTCCTACTGCTCATCCCCACCATCCTGGTGCTGACCGGCTGCCCCCGGTCGGCGCCCCCGGAACGCGGGGTTTACCTCCTGCTCGACACCTCGGGGACCTATACCGAGGAGCTGGACAAGGCCCAGCGCATCATCAGCTACGTTCTGTCACGCATGAATCCGGGGGACCACTTTGCGGTGGCCCGCATCGACACCGGAAGCTTCAGCGAGAAGGACATCATTGCCCGGACCACCTTCGACGAGCGCCCGAGCCAGGCCAACCAGGAGAAGCGGGAGTTCCGGGAGAAGATCAACGAGTACGTGGAGGGTGCGGAATCCGCCCAGTACACGGACATCACGGGTGGCATGCTGCAGGGCATCGAATGGCTCAACGAGGTGGATCCGAGCCAGAAGGTGGTCCTGGTGTTCTCGGACATGAAAGAGGATTTGCCCGATGACTATGTCCGCGACGTGGACCTGGAACTGTCCGGGATCGAGGTGGCGGCCCTGAACGTCACCAAGCTCAGCAGCGACATCGTCGACCCGCGCAAGTACATGTCCCGGGTGGACAACTGGCGGGACCGTGTGGAGGACGCCGGGGGCCAGTGGCGGATGATCAACGACCTGGACAATCTAACGGGGTTGTTTTCCGGCTGAGCCGCACGCCAATAATGGACCCACGAGCCACGGTCCATCGGGAGGAAGAAGCGGCATGAGCGACCACGTCTACAAGGCCATCGAGCTGACCGGATCTTCGCCCAACTCCATGGAGGAGGCGGTCTCCAACGCCATCGCCCGGGCCCACAAGACCCTGCACAACCTCCGCTGGTTCGAGGTGGTGGATACCCGCGGGCACATCGAAGAGGGTAGAATCGCCCACTGGCAGGTGACCGTGAAGGTGAACTTCACCCTGGACGAGTGAGCGGGGGGCGCATGAGCGATTCAACCAGCGGAACCGGGGCCCCGGGGGCCGCCTACGCCGGGCACTACTCGGAGAAGGGCTTCCGCAGCCGGGCACGGGGCTACCTTCGCCGCGCCGGACGCGAGGTGGGCGAGAAGGTGCTCTTCCTCTACTACACCCTGGACGAGCCCGAGCTGCCCGCCTGGTGCCGCTCGGTGATCTACGGGGCGCTGGGCTACTTCCTGGCGCCCTGGGACGCGGCCCCGGACTTCATTCCGGGGGTGGGCTACACCGACGACCTCGGCGTGCTCACCGCCGCCCTGGCCACCGTTGCGGTCCACGTCACCCCCGAGGCCCGACGTCGGGCGCGGGAGCAGCTGGACCGCTGGCTGGGGTAGCCTGGCGTCGCAGGGAAGCCGCTGGATCCGGCGGCTTGCGCACAGAAAAGGCCCTCGGCGATGCCGAGGGCCTTTTGCTGCGCTCTGTATGACCGGTGCCGGCCGGGGCTCAGTCCTCCTCCAGCGAATACCGCCGCGTGAGGGCCCGGTCGATGGTGGAGCCGTCCACGAACTCCAGCTCGCCCCCCAGGGGCACACCGTGGGCCAGGCGGGTCACCCGCACCCCCTGCGGCTCCAGGCGGTCGTAGATGTAGTGGGCGGTCGCCTCCCCCTCCACCGTGGCGTTGGTGGCCACCACCACCTCGGTAACCCCCTCGGCGATGCGCCGGTCCAGGCCGTCGAAGGGCAGGTCCTCGGGGCCGATGCCGTCCAGGGGGGAGAGCCGGCCCATGAGCACGTAATAGGTGCCATTGAAGGAGGCGGCCTGCTCCACCGCCGGAATGTCGGAGGGGCTCTCCACCACGCACAGGAAGGACTGGTCGCGCCGGGAGGAGGCGCAGATGGGGCAGAGGTCGGCATCCGTGAGGTTGTTGCACCGCCGGCAGTGGCGCACCTCCTCCAGGGCCCGGTCCAGGGCGCGCGCCAGAGCCCGGCCGCCCTCCCGGTCCCGCTCCAGCAGATGGAAGACCATGCGCCGGGCGCTCTTGGGCCCCACGCCAGGCAGGCGCTGCAGGGCCTCCGACAGGCCGTCCAGCGAAGGTACACGCTCACTCACCGTTCAGGCTCTCTCCAGGAAAAAGTGAACCGCCAAGTAGGCCAAGGCCGCCCCGCAGGAAACGGCGAACCCCCATACCAGCCCGTTGTGGGAGCGGCCAGTGGCCGCGACAAACGAGTCCCTTTGAGGGTTGTCGCGGCTGATAGCCGCTCCTACAGGCACCATGCATGAGCCGACTAGCCAATTCCGCTTTTTGCCTTCTTGGCGTCCTTGGCGGTTATAAGGTCTTGGCCTATTTGAGCATGTCCCCCAGGCCGGGGATATTTCCAAGGCCGCCGGTGATGTCGCCCATGAGCTCCTGGGTCCGGGTCTCCACCTTGCCCAGGGCGTCGTTCATGGCCGCGGCCATCAGGTCTTCGAGCATCTCGGCGTCGTTCTCTTCCATGAGCGAGGGATCGATGGTCACCTTGCGCACGGAGTACTTGCAGGTCATGGTCACCTGCACCATGCCGCCGCCCGCCTGCCCGATCACCTCCTCGTCGGCCAGCTGCTCCTGGGCCTTCTGCATCTGTTCCTGCATCTGCTTGGCCTGCTTCATCAGGCCGCCCATGCCGCCTTTCATCGCTGTCTCCTGCGTGTAGCCGTTCAGTTGGAGGTGGAGTCCTGCTCGTCGGGGCGCACCGATTCCACCCGGGCGCCGAACTGCTCCTGCAGGACCTGCATGTTGGGGTCCTTCGCCACCGCCTGCTCCGCCGCTTCCTGGCGCTCCCGCCGCCGCCGCTCGCGGGCCACCGCCGGGCTCTCCGCCTCGGTTTCCTCCCCGAGCTCCTCGATGGCAATGCGCGGCGTCGCGCCGAAATGGGCAGTCAGAGCCGACTCCAGGGCGGCGCGGAAGCGCTCGCTGCCCGCCGAGAGCAGCTGCTCGGAGGGGAAGGCCAAGCGCACCCGCTCGGCAGTGAACTCCCTGGGCACGGCGAACTCCAGAACCGACCGCCACGAGGGCGGAACCTCCAGTGTACCCAGGATGCCTTCCCAATCAGAGGCCGGGCTGCCCCGCGAGGTTCCCGGCCCGGGGGAAGAGGCGGGCTCCGCCCCGAGACCGTCGGGGCCGCCCCCGGAAGCGGCCGCCGCGGGCCCGACCCCCGACGAGGCGCATCCCGCGGCCTGCCGGGAACGGCCGGCC